>DAIUEK010000054.1:0-8424 GCA_036845165.1 Vicinamibacterales bacterium
TCGTTGATGCGCGCGAGCGGGACACGATGCGTGACGAGTTCGGCGACCTTGATGCGGCCCTGGCGGGCCAGCTCGATGACACGCGGGTAGTCCACGGGGCGGCAGCCGAGCGACCCGAGCACGGTTATTTCGCGATACATCACGCGCCCCGCGTTGAGCGCCATCGTCTCCGTGCCGTAGCCCACGAGCACGAGCCGGCCGCCCGTGCGAACGCAGCCGAACGCGAGTTCCTGTGCGGCCGCCTTGCCGACGGCCTCGAAGGCCACGTCCACGCCCGCGCCGCCGGTGAGCCGCCGCACGTCTTTGTCGAGCCGCGGCGTGGCGACCGGATCGAACGTCGCGACGGCGCCGAGACGGGTGGCCCACTCGAGCTTCTGCGGCGCCGGATCCACCGCGATGACGCGCGCGCCGAGCGCCGCGGCGATCTGCACGATGTTGAGCCCGACCCCGCCGCAGCCCATCACGAGCGCCCAGTCCCCCGGCGCCACTTGCCCGCGCCGCACGACGGCGTGGAACGGCGTCGTGATCGCGTCGGCGATGATCGACCCTTCGATGAGCGGCACCTCCTCAGGCAACCGGTACACGTCCTTCGCGGGCGCGACGACGAACTCCGCGAAGCCGCCGTCGATGTTGTTGCCGAACATCTGATTGCGCTCGCAGATGTTCTCGCGCCCGATGCGGCACATCTCGCACGTGCCGCACGTCAGCACCGCCGGCAGCAGCACCCGCTCGCCCGCGGTCCAGCCGGCGACACCGGGGCCGAGGCCGGCGATGGTGCCGGAGATCTCGTGACCGAGAATGAGCGGCGGTGCCTTGAACGTCGGCGTGCCATGGTCGATGTAGTGCAGGTCGGTGTGACAGAGCCCGCATGCGGCGACGCGCACGAGCACCTCGCCGGCACCCGGTACGGGCGTCGGCACTTCGGTCACCTCGAGCGGACGATGCGCGGCGTGGAAGAGCGCGGCTTTCATGCGGTGGAACCTTTCCGTTTGCGGGTGTAGATCGTCTTGAACTGCAACGCCACCACGAGCTGGCAGTCGCCGCAGGAGGACGGCAGATCCTGGGCCGGCGGCGGATCGGCGACGGCCTCGAAGCCCAGCGACTCGTACAACGTGACGGCTTCCTCGACCCGCTGCCCCGCGGCGATGAACCGGCGCTCCCAGCCAGCGGCCGCACGATCGACGGAGTCGGTCACGCGGGCTCGGATGACACGGCTTGGGCGGCGTCGAGTTTCTGCAGCCGTTGCCGGCCGAGGAGCGCCGCGCCGAGGGCAGAAGTCAACTGCACGAGATCGCCTTGCGGCACGTTCACGGGCTGGCGCACCTGATCCCGCACGACGCTCACCATCTTCTCGAAGCGCATGATGCCGCCGATGACCGTGACCTCCGGCTCCATCTGCACGCGCTTCATGAGCTGCACCGACCGGCTCACGAGCGAGACGATGGCGCCGTGCATGATGTCGGCCGGCGGCGTCCCCTCGGAGAGCTGGTTGATGACCTCCGATTCGGCGAAGACCGCGCAGACGCCGGAGATGGCGACGGCGTGCTTCGAGGTGTTCACGAGCGGTCCGATCTCCTCGACGCCGTAGCCGAGATAGCGCGCCGTCTTTTCGAGGAACGCGCCGGTGCCGGCCGCGCACTTGTCGTTGAGCCGGAAGCTGCGCACCGCGCCCTTCTCGTCGATCCGGCTCGCCTTCATCGTCTGTCCGCCGACGTCGAGGATGGTGCGCGTGCCCGGGAACAGGAACGTGGCGCCGCGGGCGCTGGCCGTGAGGTCGGTGACCTGCGTGTCGCTCGAGGCGACCTGATGGCGGCCGAACCCGGTCGCAATCACGTAGGCGAGCTCGCGCCGGCTCACGCCCGCCTCCAGACACGCGCGCTCGAGCACGCGCTCGGCCACCTCAGCGAGCTTGAAGCCGGTGGGTTCCTGCGCGCGGCCGGCAATCCGGCCGTCGCCCGCCAGCACGACGGCTTTCGTGTACGTCGAACCGACGTCGATCCCGGCGGTGTAGCGCGTCATGACGCCGCCTTGACCGCGGCGCCGGACGGTTCGCGGCTCGCCAGGATGCGATCGAGCGCGAAGAGCGCCGCGCCGAGCGCGCCCATGTAGTGCGATTCCTCGCTGACGTTGACCGTCAGTCCCAGCCGTTCGTTGAGCGACGCGATCATCGCGGCGTTGCGGGCGACGCCGCCCGTGAACGTCACTTCGGACTCGACGCCGACACGCCGCAGCAGGCCGACGGAGCGGGCGCCGATGGACTGATGCACGCCGAGCAGGATGTCCTCGATCTTCTTGCCCTTGCCGAGCCACGACAGCACCTCGGATTCGGCGAACACCGTGCACGTCGTGCTGATCTTGACGGGCCGCTCGCCGCGCAGCGCCGTGGGCCCGAGCTCGTCGAGCGGGATGTCGAGCGCGCTCGACGCCGCGCCCAGGAAGCGCCCGGTGCCCGCGGCGCACTTGTCGTTCATGCAGAAGTCGACAATCTCGCCCGTCGCCTTCACGCGGATCGCCTTGGTGTCCTGGCCGCCCATGTCGATGACGGTTCGCGTCTGCGGAAACATGTGCACCGCGCCTCGGCCGTGGCAACTGATTTCGGTCACCTGGCTGTTGCCGAACGTGACCTTGTAGCGGCCGTAGCCGGTCCCGACGATGTACTCGACCTCTTCCTCGCGCAGGTCGCCGGCCGTGAGCGCCTGGCGGAAGGCCTCTTCCGCCGCGCGTACGACGTTGGCGCCGGTCGGGCCGAGCGCGCGGCTCACGATCCGCCGCGCTTCGTCGATAATGACCGCTTTCGTCTGCGTGGATCCGACGTCAACACCGGCAGCGTAGGCCATGGGCTCCTCCCTTACACGGCGGCCGGCGTCGCCTTGCGCGTCGCCAGCCCCTCGAAAAACGCATCGACGCGGTTCTTGAGCTGCGCCTCGGACACGACGCGCTTGTCCATCATGTCGGACTCCATGAAGAGCGTCGCCACGTCGCGTTCGGCCATCAGCGCGCGCCGGCTGTCGGCCAGGCCCGTCGAGACCGTCCGGCAGCTCTTGATCGGGTGATACACGACGCCGTCGGCCGCGAAGTCGTCCACCATGCCGCTCAAGATGCGGGTCTGGAAGAACATGCTGTCCATCGCGTCGCGCACGCCGAGGAGCAGGCCGTCGGCGAGGCTCTCGAGCGGACGGGAGAGGTCGTACTCGAAGTCCACGTTCGATCCGCCGGACGCGAACCAGAGATACGTGGACGTCACGAACGTCCCGCCCCATTCGGTGAACAGCTCGTTGAAGCGGCGGAAGATCGGATAGCACGGCACGCCGACGAAGACCAGCCGGTACTTCTCGTCGCCCAGCGTGCCGATGCCGTGCGCGGCCTTGTACTCCATCTCCTCCACGAGATCGGCGAAGTACGCCGCGCCCGCCGCGTCGCCGCGCAGGGCGTTGGCCACGCCAAGGTAGATCGTGCCGTCCGCGAGCGCGCTGAACACGGACGGCCGGCTCCGGTTGAGCTGCAGCAGGCGCCGCCAGCCGCGGCCCATCCCGTTGGCATGGTCCAGCGTCTCTCGCAGCCGATCGATGTCGAACGCCACACCGCTCACTTTTTCGCAGAGCGTGATGAGCTCGCGAAGCTGCGCCAGCACGTAGCGGCGATCGTTCTCGAAGTCGCGATCGCCGACCCAGGTCTGCCGGCCGTCGGCGCGGGTGCCCGGGACGTCGAGCGTGAACGTCGGGATGTGGTACATGCGCTCCCAGATCTCGGCCCACTTGATGTAGGTGTTGCACGCGTTCGTGTAGACGGCGAGCGCCGGCTTTGGAATCGTCGCCATTGGCAACTGGCCGCCCCGGAGCTGCGTCGCGACGTCCGCTTTCACGTACCCGCAGATGTCGGTCGAGTAGCCGTAGTCCTCCGCCTCGTCCAGATATTCGTGCGCCGCGTGGCGGACCGCCGTCTGCAGCGAGTTAATCTCGGGGAACACGATCGGGAAGTCGAAGACGCGCAGAAGCTCCGACAGACTCCCCATGACGAACACGTAGGCCGCCCGCTCGTCGCGCGCGGCCGACTCCGTCAACTGGGCATACCACTCGCGGAACAGCCGGGCGCCGTCCCGGTTGCCGCGTCCGACGATGGTCTGATCGCCTGCTTCGGTCATGGTTCGTCGCCTTTCACGAGAACAGCAGGTTCTCGATGAACGTCTGCAGTTGGATTTCGAGGTGGTCGTAGCTCGTCATGTTCTCCTCGAACTCGCTGACGAAGTATGGGATGTGCGTCTGGTCGAGCGCCCGGGTGTAGGCCACCTGCTCCTCCAGGCCCGGCTCGCACATCTTGGCCGCCATCACGATCGCGGCGTCGGCGCGCGAGGCCGCGATGCGCTCGAGCAACATGCGCTCCTTGGGCTTGCGCAGGTCGTGCTGGACAGGGCTGTAACTCGAGTGCCCGAGGTAGGCCTCGGCGAGCCGCGCCAGCGGATCGCCATCCGCCGGCACGTCGTCCTGGATCCACCGCAGGCCGATCAGCAGGTCGTCGTCCACGACGTAGCACGAGCGCCCGATGGCGCGAATCAGATCGAGCGGCGGCTGCTCGCAGAAGCCGCCTTCGAGGACGACGCGAATCTTGTCCTGCTTTTTGAGCCCGCGCGCGCGCAGAAGCGGCAGCACGTGGCGAAGCAGCGCATTGTGCTCCTCGCGCGGCAGCAGGCCGGCCAGCGCGACGAGCGCGTACGCCTCGTCGGCGGTCACGAGCCAGGGCGTCTCGCGCTTGATCGCATAGAGGTCGCGCAGCAGGGCGCGGTTGTCGTTGAACACGGCGATCGAGCCGCGCAGATCGTCCGCCGTGACCGGCCGTCCCGCCACCGCTTCGATGCCGCGTCGAAGCCGATCGTATTCGCCCTGGAGGTACTCGGCGGCATGCGCCGAGTTGGCGTTCTGCGGGAGATAGAGGATTTCGGCCGGATACGGAACGTTGCGGCCCCAGATGGCCGCGAGGTTGCGTGCGGCGTCACAAATCGGGTGGCTGACGAACAAGTCCAATTCGACCCGGCCGCTCACGGCCAGCTCGAGCGAGGTCTTCAGAATCGAACAGAGATACGAGCCGAACCTCGAGTCGGCCTGTGTGGGCTCGATCGGCGCGCCGCGCACCTTGAACGACAGCAGACCGGCCGCGTGCGCGATTTCCTCGGGGAAGTAGACCTGGAAGTGACCGACGACCTTGCCGCCGGCCTCGCGCCAGCGCCGCACGGTGGGAAACGAGGTGTCTTCCACGAGCTCGCGACACTCGTAGAGCGTCTCGTCGAGCGACCGGCCGTGCCATTCCGGAAACACCGTGACGGGCGTCATCGGTGGCTCCAGACCGGAGCGCGCTTCTCGACGAACGCCCGCAGGCCTGTGACGGCGTCCTCGGTCTTCATGAGCGAGTGCACGTAGCGGTGGCCGGCCGCCGTGATCGCCGCGGCGTCCAGATCGTCCCGGCCCGCGCGCATCATCTGCTTGACCTCTCGAAGCGCCGCGGCGCTGTGGCGCGTGAGCCGCGCCGCGAGCGCCGTGGCCTGCGCCTCCAGCTCGCCATCCGGGACGACGCGCCGGACGAGGCCGGCGCGCTCGGCCTCGGCGGCCGGGATCGGATCGCCCGTGAACAGCAGATCGGCCGCGACGCCGCGGGGACATCGGCCCGGCAGCCACGCGGCCGCGGCCGGGGGCGCGACGCCCAGCACGATCTCCGGCTGGCCGAACGACGCGGTGTCGGACGCGAGGATAAGGTCGGCCGCGAGCGCCAGCTCGAACCCGCCGCCGAGACATCGGCCGCGCACGGCGGCAATCACCGGGAGTGGAAAGCGGTCGAGCGTCGTGACGGTCTCGAGAAACTCCGGGATGAGCCGTTCGAAGTGCGGCGGCAGGTGCTCGCCGACGTCCGCGCCCGCGGAGAAATGCCGGCCGGCCGCCGAGAGCAGCACCACGCGCGCGTTGGGGTGATCCGAGAAAGTGTGCAGCGCTTCACGCAGCTCGCGCAGCACCTCGCGCGTGAGGATGTTGACCGGCGGATGATCCAGCACGAGCCGGATGAGGCCGTCCTCAACGGTCGCGTGGAGGGCGCTCATGGACGGGCGGCGGCCGGCGCCGCGAGCGACGTGCCGCACGCGCCGCAGAACTGGTACGAGGCCGGCAGGTTGTTGGCGCCGCAGGCCGGACACACGCCCGTCGGCGGGCCCCAGGGCGTTTCAGACGACCCGCCCTCGGCCGCGCGCTGGCGCAGCAGGCCGTACCGCGGGGGGCGCTTCTCGACGAACGCGCGCATGCCTTCCACGGGCTCCCAGCAGGTGTAGTGGAGCGCCAGCCAGTCCTGCGCGTGCCGCACCGTCTGGTGCCAGGCGAGGTCTTTCCAGAAGTTGACCTGCTGCTTCGTGTAGCGCGTGCATTCGGGAAAGGACGCGAGCAGCCGCGTCGCGACCGCCTGCACCTGCGCGTCGAGCCGCGAGAGATCGATCCGGTACCCGTCTTTCCCCGCGAGCGCGCGCTTGATCTCGTCCGCGTTGGCCTCCTCGATCCACTCGTCGCCGTGTCTGACTGAGGGCACGACCCAGTTGACCAGGCCCCAGTCGAGCGCCTTGATCGCGGGCACCGGCTCGTTGAGCAGCAGGATCTCCCGCGCGCGCTTGTCCCCCACCGTGATGGGCAGCCACTGCGTGGAGCCGCCGCAGGCGACCGATCCCACCTGCGTGCCGACCTGCTTGATGAACGCGTGCTGCGCCATGACGGTCAGGTCGCACGCCAGCTGCGTTTCGTTGCCGCCGCCGACGGCCATGCCGTTGAGCCGCGCGATGACGGGCTTGCCCGTGTTGAGGATGCTCTCGATGTAGGCGCGGAAGAGCGCCATGTATTTCCAGTAGTCGCGCGGCGTCGTGACGTAGTCGGCGGCATATTCCTTGACGTCGCCGCCGGTGCAGAAGGCATGATGCCCCGCGCCCGTGAATACGATCACCCCCACGCCATCGTCGAAACTGGCGTCACGAAACGCCGACGCCAGCTCCTCCAGCGCGCGCGTGCTGTACGCGTTGTAGTTCTGAGGCCGGTTGAGCGTGATCGTCGCCACCTGATCGGCCTTGCGATAGCCGACTTCCTGTAACCCAAGACTCTCGGCGGGACGTGACGGAAACTGGCTCATGGCGATGTGTCCTCCGGCTAGGCGGCTGGCTCGGCTTCCACGCTGTCGCCGGCGTCGCAGACGTCCCTGACGTAGCGCTCCGCCGACTCGGCCAGAACCGCGTGATAGGTCTCGAACAGACGGGCCGCCTTGCCGCCCTTCCAGGCCTTGGGCAGGAGCGGCGGCGGCAGAAACGGATCTTCAAGGGGAAACCTGCGGTATTCGTGCACGAGCTGGAATCGCCGCACGAAACAGTCCTCAGGCGACGTGCAGGGCGCGGTGCCCGACCGGCGCGCGGTGGCCAGCCGGCAGGTCGCGCAGTGATCGAGCGCCGAATTCCAGCGCGCCAGGAACGCGGCGTACCGGCGGTTGATGGCGGCGAGATCCCAGCACTGCGTCACCAGATCGCTCGTCTTCGAGAATCCGACGTGCTCGGCTCGGAAGACCTCGAGGCGCTTCGAGATCTTGAGCGCCATCGCGATCTCCCGCACCTCGGCGCGCACGTCGTGCGGCGTGATCCACAGGCCGTTGGCGAGCAGGCCGCAGCCAAGCCACTGCAGCTTCACGCGCAGGGCGTCCCGCAGGGGCCGGTTCGATTCCGGAATCGAGTACGTGATGAGGTACCACGTCCCGCTCCAGGACCCGGGCCGCGACGGATGGTAGATGCGCTCGCGGCCTTGCTCGAGCAGCCGGCGGCCGCGTCGCGTCAGGCCGTAGTAGCTGCGGGTTCCGCGGCGGTCCGCCGTCAGCCAGTCCTTCTGCGTCATGCGCGAGAGCACGGTCCGGGCCGCGGTCGGAGACACCCCGAAATGGCTGAGGAGGGTGATGAGGCCGCCGACCCACACGGGCTTCTCACGGCCGAGCAGGTAGTCGCCGTAGAGGGTGAACACGAGGTCCTGCGAGCGCGGGGTTGTCATCTCAGACATTTCACTATTGATACGACCGTAATATTAGTGACATATTACAGCCGGTGCTGTCAAGTGGGACACAACTTCGACGATTTCATCCCGGGGCGGGAGTACGACGCGGGCGCGGATCGGGCGCGGCCGGCCACGCGCACGCGAGCGCGCCCGGTCCGCGGTCTCGTGCGGTTCGCGGTCGAACTGCGGAATCAGCGCGACGAGCTGGTGCAGGAAGGCGAGCTGACGGAGTTGATCACGAGATGACGACGCCACCGTTCAACGCAACCGCTCGACCAGCGCGCTGACGCCGAGGATATCCAACCCGTGCCGCGCGGCGGCAGCCACGGCGAACACCGTACCGACTTCAAAGCCACAGGCTCGAACCGAAGTAGCTCAG
>DAIUEK010000055.1:0-8380 GCA_036845165.1 Vicinamibacterales bacterium
CGGGCGCCCGTCACGCGCCACTGGGGAGCCCGCGGGCGGTACTTATTCAGCCGATACAGGCGACTAGTGTGGGCTCCCTGGCTTGCCACCCGAAGCTCTCCAGATGACCGGGACAAGCCCGCATTCACCGCGCGCGGTGAATGTATTGCACCCGGTTTCCTAGACAGGACTTCTGCCTGAGCGGAGGCTTAGCCACCCTTCAGGTGGCGTCCCCAACGGGACTTTCCCCCTTTCACGTGGCCGGGACCGCGTTGCTCCGACCGGCGGCATAGCAGTAATCTGGGGCGGTGAAGTGTATGGGCAGGGTCCTGCTGCTATTCCTCCTGCTCACCCCGGTGATAGCGTGCACCAGCCGCAACCAGTGGGGGCTACCGCGCGTTGCGGTGCACGCGGTGTCTCCGGACGGACGCGTCGTCGCGCTCGTCCGGAATCACCCCACGATCGATCCGCCTGACCAGAGTCTCGCACTCGTTGACGCTGCGGGCAACGAGCTGGAGCTTCGGCGGCTCTCTGCGGACCAAGACTGGTGCAAAACAGTAGCGTGGTCCGGTGACAGTTCGACGGTCGCCTATCTGGTGCAGGACCTCCGACTGATCGTCGTGGACGCGCGCGCGGTGACAATTGTCGCGGATCACTGGCTTGCCGAGCCGCGCGACTATCCTCCAAACCGCATGGCGTCTGAACTGGCGATGTCCTCGGATGGTCGAGAGGCGTCCTTCCGTCTGTGCGTACGCGGGTCCGGCACACGGGTTGATTGCGGACCGCGGCAGTCGTACGCGATCACGAGGACAGACTGACCGCCGATGAACCGCGATCCGCGGTGGGCCACCAGCGAACGGTTCATCACATCGATGGGGCTGATCTTTCTTGGGTCTTGGGTTCTGCTCGTTTCAGGCGTTCTCAAGTAAGGAATCCAGTCGCACGGGTGTGCCGCTTCAACGGGATTCGAACCCGTGTCTTGGCCATTCACGGAGTTGCGATTGTCGATTAGCGATTGGGTCGTCAGAACTACGGCCGCAAGTAAAGCCCCAATCGTCAATCGGCAGTCGACAGTCCTTGGTAATCGTCAATAGCCAATCGCCATTCGAGAATGATGGCCATCCCGATCCGCGTCAGCCCTTGCCAAACGCCATGCGGGCGCGCTCGCTCTGCAGCTCGTGCAGGAGCCGCATGACGTTGTAGGCCGTCAACTCGACGAGCACGGTCGTCACTTTCGCGTGCAGATCGTCGCTCAACTCCGGCTCGAGTTTCTTCATCGTTGCCATCAGGCGCTGCTCCTGGCCGGTGAGCTCCTGTTTCGACACGACGCCGTCCGCCAGCGCACTGGTGAACGACTCCAGCTTGCTCGCGCGCTCCTGAATGGCCTCGTGTTCCGCCTTCTCGTCGAACCAGCTCGTTCGTGCCACGGTGTCCTCCTTACAGATTCTTGACTAATTGTTTGATCGCCGTCAGCCGCTCCTGCAGCGCCGCGCGCCCGCCGGGGACGTCGGTCTTCTGAAGGATGGCCGGCGGCAGAAACTGGCGGTCGGTGCACTCGAGAATCGCGGCCGTCTCCTGCAGCTCGCGCTCCAGCCCTTGCGTCGACGGCATGAACTCCGCGACGACGGTCGCGAGCGCTTCGCGCGTCACGTGATCCGCCCCGGCCAGGATCGAGCACCGCCAGGCGCGCCCCACCATGCCCTCGATGTCCGCGCCCGACAGATGCCCGAGCTGCGGAATCGGCGGCACGTCCTCGATCGCCACGCGCGACCCGAGCTTCTTCGCGAGGATCACGAACATCTGCCGGATCTCGGCTTCGTCGGTGGGGTAGAACAGCGGGATGTGCACTTCCGCGCGCCCCTGCCGCTTGAGATCGATCGGCAGCAGGTCGGGACGCGCCGTCAGCAGCATCCAGATGATGCGGCCGCGATACTGCGTGTCGCCCATCTGCGCGGCGATCATGCCGAAGACGCGGCTCGACGTGCCGGAGTCCCCTTCCTGCTCGCGGCTGCCGAGCGCGGCATCGGCTTCGTCGACGACGACGACGACCGGGCCCATCGCGCGCAACACCGACAGCACGCGCTCGAGGTTGCCCTCCGTCTCGCCGACGTACTTGGAACGGAAGTTCTTCAGCATGACGCAGGGAATGCCGATCTCCCCGCTCATGCATTGCGCGAGGAACGACTTCCCCGTGCCCACCGGACCGCAGAGCAGATACCCCATCGGCAGGCTGTCGAGCGCGCCGCGCTTCAGCAGCGCCGCGTCCTCACGCAGCCGCGCCTTCGCGGCCTCGAGCCCGACGACGGTGTCGAGCGTCCAGCGCGGCTCGATGAACTCGAGGAGGCCCTGGCACTGCCGCTCGAGCAGGCGCTTCTTCAGCGCGCGGAAGGCGTTGGCGTCGAGGCGCTTGCCGCTCTCGCGCGCCGACTGGACGAGCACGTTGAGATCGGTCAGCGAGATTCCCGCGGTGAGCTTGGCCAGCTCCGCGGCGTCGAAATCGGAGAAGTCCTTGACGGGGGTATCCGCCGTGGTCGCCTTGATGAACGCTTCACGCGCCGGCTGATCGGGGAGCGGCACCTCGATCGTCGCGACGTGCGGGTTTCCCGTCAGGCGATCGCTCACGTCCGAGAGCTTCTCGTCGATCATGACGAACGCCATGTTCATCCGCTTGACCTGCGGGCTCATCGCCCAGTTCAACATCGTCACGAGCTGTGACGAGGCCTGCATGTTGAGACGCCCGGGCTCGCCCGTGGGAAACACGTACGAGGCCTGATCCATGATCACCGCGAGGCTGAGGCGATCCTCCTCGGCCGCCATGATGTTGTTGCGGACGAACCGGTCCAGGATCGCGAAGGTGGCGGCGGGATCCTTCGCGAGCGCGCTCAGGTCGCCGAGCTTCTTGTTGGCCAGCGCGACCATCTCCTTGAGCCGCTTCTCGTCGCGGCCGGTGAACGCGCGGAGCCCGCGCCCGAGGTCGTAGTGGAGCACCAGCGACCACCGGCCGAACAACTGCTCCGCCAGGAACTCCGCGAGCACGCCGTAGCGCGATGCCTCCTCTGCGCCGATCCGGAAGAGATCGTACGTGTTGCCGTGCAGCACGAACGCCGCGGTCGTCCCGGAGAAATACAGGTCGGCGAGTTGCGACGCCCACGGCGGGAACCACGCCGGCAGGTCCGCGGGGCCCGCGGGAGGACGTCGGGCGGGATCAGGCGTCATTCCGGAGCACCTCGCGGAGATCGGATTCCAGGATCGCGGGCGGCTCCTGCAGCTCGTCGCCCAGGCCCGTGAGGTGCTGCAGCTCGCTCACCGCCTTCTCGGTCTGCCGCATGCTTTCCGCGGCGGAGTCCACCTGGCTGCTGAGGAAGTCGGGATCCTGGCGATTGACGGCCATCTCGGCGAGCGCCTGAATCTTGTCCTCGATGCGATTCAGCTCGATCGTGACGAACTCGGCGTTCTTCTTCGCGCGCCCGTAGTTGTCGAGACGAAGCTCGCCCATCGCGATGCTGTCCTGGAGCGAGTGGACGACGCGCTCGTCGCCGCCGGTCTGGACGGCCGCGAAACTCTTGCGCAGCTCCGCAAGCCGCGTCGAGATCTCCTGCTCGTTCATCGTCTGGAGGAAGCGATCGAGCGCCGTGCTCGACAGGAGCAGGCGCAGGAAGAGCCAGAGCAGCCGGTCGAGCCCCGGCGTTCGGATGTCCTCCGCCCCGCCGGTCTGATCGCCGGCCGCGCCGCGCACGCCGGCCGCGATCTTCCGCATCTCGAGGCACCGCGCGTGCAGCCGCTCGAAGCGCGCGCGCTCGGCGGTGGGCAGCCCTCCGAGCATGGTGACCACAGACACGGCGGGTACCTGCGGACCGGCGGCGCCGGGCGCCGCGCCCTGCCGGGCCGCGTGGACCTTGGCGTCGATGGCGGCGCGGAACCTGGGCACCGAGACGAGGCCGGTGAGAAAGGTGAGCTCGCCAACGCCGACGAGCGGCAGCAACAGGTCGGGGAAGGGCGAGATCGCCGCGGCGGCCGTCGCACCGAGGAAGAGCAGCAGGTTCCAGCGGAAATAAAACGCTTCCTTGAGATAGTCCCCCATCCCGGCGCCTTGCGGCGCCGCCGTCACCGGTCCGTCCGCGGGACCCTTAGTCATCGCCGGCCCGCGTGGACGTGGTGAGGGTGTCCATGAGGTCGCGGATCTCGAAGACGCGCGCCAGGAAGGCCGGATCCCGCTGCATCTCCTTCGGCGGGCGGTCCGACGGGGGTATTTTCATCTCCCGGAGGATGGTGCCGGGCGCCGATGAGAAGACGTAGACGCGATCGCCGAGATAGACCGCTTCCTCGATCGAATGCGTGACGAAGAAGACGGTCGCCTGCGCCTCCTTCCAGAGATCGACCAGCAGCGCCTGCATGTGCAGCCGCGTGGTCGGATCGAGCGCGCCGAAGGGCTCGTCCATCAGGATGATCCGCGGCGACAGCACCAGCGTGCGCGCAATCGCGACGCGCTGGCGCATGCCTCCCGACAGCTCGCTCGGATACTTGGTGGCATCGCGCTTCACGTCCAAACCGACCTTCGCGATCCACTCGCGCGCGCGCTCGCGCCGCTCCTTCGCCGGCACGCCGCGGCACTCGAGCCCGAACGCGACGTTGTCCTCCACGGTGCGGTTGTCGAAGGACGTGTAGTCCTGGAACACCATGCTGCGATCCGACCCCGGCCGCTCCACGGGCTTGCCCTCGACCACCACCGTCCCCTCGGTGGCCGGATAGTGGGGCGGCAATCCGGCGATCAGCCGGAGCACGGTGGACTTGCCGCAGCCGGAAGGGCCCAGGATGGCGATGAACTCACCCTTGCCCGGCAGGTCCGACACGCAGAACGTGACATCCCGGATGACGGTGAGGTCACTGAACCGCTTCGTGACGTGCGAGAACTCGACGACGTTGCCGGACGAAGGCGGCGGGGCGGCGGGCTCGGCCACGATCAGTCCTCGACCGCGCGGTGCGGAAACAGGCCGCGCTGAAACCAGAACAGCACGCGGTCGATGCCGTACGCGAGCAGGCCGATGATGAGGAGGATCAGGATGATGTGCTCCGACAGACCGCGCCGCTGGCTCGCCATGAGCAGGTACCCGAGGCCGTGCTCGGCGTTAATCAGCTCGGCGAGCATGATATAGCCGAAGGCGAGGCCGAACAGGTGCCGGAGGCTGTTGTAAATGTCCGGCAGCGCGAGCGGCACCAGGACTTTCGTCACGATCTGCAACGGCGTCGCGCCCAGCGTCTGCGCGGTTTCGACATACCGGTCCGGTACGCTGGTGACGGCCGCCACGGCGTCCACGTAGACGAACGGCACGCAGGCGATGAAGATGAACATCACCTTCTGCGTCTCATCGATGCCGAACCAGAGAATGGTCAGCGGAATCAGCGCGGCGACCGGCAGGTTGCGGCCGAACAGCGCGATCGGCGCGGCGGCGGACTCGATGACGCGCCAGGAACCCGCGAGGATGCCGAGCGGGACGCCGATCGCGGCCGCGAGCCCGAAGCCGATCAGCACGCGCTTCAGCGTGGCGGCGATGCTCTGCAGCAGCGCCCGCTCCTTCAGCAGGACCGGGAAGCTCCGGATCACTTCGAGCGGGCTCGGCAGGATCACCGGCGAGATCCACCGGTCCTCGGATCCGAGGCCGGTCGTGGCCACCCACCAGAGCAGCACGATGACACCCACCGCCCCGGCGCCGACGAGGCGGCGCGTCATGGGCGGCGGGAGGATGCGAAGCGCCAGCAGCGAGCGTTTCGCGGCGCCGGACATCTACTTGGCGGCCGGCGCGGCTTCCGCCGGATACACTTTGATCTCCACCCGCCGGTTCTTCGCACTATTCTCGGGATCGCCCGGATCCGCCGGGCGTTCCCAGCCCATGCCGGCCGTCGAGAACTGGTTCGGCTGGAGCGACGGGAACTTCCGGAGGATCGCTTCCTTCACGGAGTTCGCGCGGTTCAGCGAGAGCTCCTGCACGAGACTCTTCGGCACCGACGCCTTCATCGATGCGTCGGTGTGCCCCTCGATCACGATCCGCGCGGCGCCGTACTGGCCCGCCAGCTTGCCGATCTCCTCGACGATGAAGCTCACGTTCGGATCGTAGAGCTCCTGGACGTCCTTGCCGTCGGCGTTCCGCGTGATCTTCTTGTTCAGGTCCCAGGAGTTCGGGAAGAAGTGGATCACGACGGTCTTCGTCAGGATCTCGTCCTTTTCGCCGCGCACCGTGCCGGCGCTCGCCGGCGCGAACTGGATGTCGTACTCGTTCTTCTGGCTGGAGTACTTCGCCTCGGCGCCGAGCTTCTGGATGACCGAGAAATCCATGACCTGGTCGAACGGCGTCTGGTCGGTCACCGCGTTGATCCGCTTATACAGGAAATACGCGGTCGTCCAGGTGCGCTCGAAGCTGGTCGGGTTGTTCTGGTTGAGGAAGAAGTCGCGGTTCTCGGCGTAGTTGGTCGAGTGCGCGTCGCCCAGCATGCCGAGCGCGTCGCTCTCCGGGATCGAGAAGCCCGCCGCCATCAGCTTCGCGACCTTCTGCTTCGCCTCCTGCGCCTTCAGGTTGGTCATCGCATCGAAGATGCCGCGCGCGATCCCTTCCATGACGTCGGGATTGTCCTTCGCGAAGTCGGCGCGCGCGAACCACACGTCGGCAATCAGCTTGTTGGCCGTCGACGTCGTGACCAGCATGCGGTTGCCCTTGGCCTTCTCGAGGTTGTAGATGTCGGGCGCCCAGCTCACGCAGCCCGCGATGCGCTTGTCGCCGTTGAAGGCGGCGGCGGCCTGGAACGCGTCCTGGGTGAACTTGAACTCGACCTCCGACGGCTGGACGCCGGCATTGATGAGGGCGTTCAGGATGAAGAAGTGCGACGGCGAGTTCTGCGCGAGCACGACCGTCTTGCCGCGCAGGTCCGCCATCGTCTTGATGGTGTCGCGGACGACGATGCCGTCGCCGCCGTTCGACCAGTCGACCTGCTGGAAGACGCGGGGCATGACGCGCGAATCTCTCCGCAGCCCCTCGAGGAACAGCGGCAGCATGTCGAGCGTCGCCCAGCCGACATGGAGGTTGCCGGCGGCGTAGGCGTCGCGCATCGCGATCGGATCGTCGATCAGCACGAGCTCGACCTTGAAGTCCCTGCCGTCCGGCGTCTTCCACATCTTGCCCGGCTTGAAGCCGTTGTTGGCGTAGATGATCGGGCTCCACCCGGCCCAGACGTTGATCGCGAAGCGGACGGTGCGATCCGCCATCGGCTTGTAGCTGGAGATCCCCTTGACCTCGGGCAGCCGCGACGCCGCGACGTAGTTGTATTCCTTGACCGTCGTGATGCCGGCGGTGTCGGGCGCCTCGGCGCCCCCTTTCAGTTTCTTCAGCTCGTCGGAGGTGAATTGCCCTACCGCCGATTTCGGCCCGATGGCGCCGTACCGCCACAAGGCCACGCCGACGAGGCCGACCACCACGAGCATGACTGCGAAGTAGAACGCCGGTCTGGGCTGTCCGTTTGCCATGAATAGACGCTCCTAATTCGTCTGCTTCTCGGTGGTTTTCTCGGCCGCGGGCCCGAGGTCCTTGGCCGTCTGCGAGATCGGCGTCGTTTCCGGCGACTTCAACCCGAGTTCGACCTCGAAGTCGGTGAGCGCCTGGTCGGCGAGCACGCCCCGCATGCGATCTTCCGCCTGGATCTCCGCGATCCCCTTCGAAGACAGGTCGGCCGCCACCCGCACCTTCCCGCGGTTCTGATCGATCCTCTGCTGGATGACGCTCTCGATCTCGCCGAAATCCGTCGTCAGGTTCACGTCGAACGTCTCGGAGAGCTTCGCGACCTCCGCTTCCGCGGAGCTCATCTTCAGCTCGGCGTCGTATTTCTGGATCTTCTCGCGCAGCTCGATCAGTTTTTCGTTTGCGTGCTGGATCTTCTGCAGGCTGTTGCCGTAGGCCGTCTCGTGCATCAGGAGCTGCGCCTCGTTCGCGGCGAGCTCCTCCTTCGCCTTCTGCATCTCGAGCGCGAACTTCCCGGCGGTCGTCCGATCGCCCGCCTTCAGGTAGGCCTTGGTCTCGGCCTCGAGCTTCTGGACATGTGATTTGTTCGCGGACACCTGCCGCGTGACGCGCTCGACCAGGCCGCGATACTGCTCGAGGCCGGTGCGCCCTTCCTTGAGCTGCTCGACCGCGCGGTCGTACTCGTATCGCATCTGGGCGACCGGATCGGCCTCCCAGAACAAGTTCGCGACCTTGTTGATCTGCGCCACGAAGGCAGACCAGAACTTGTGAAGAATCACGGGGACTCCTTTTATCTACGGTGACGAACTTACTTCTTGACCGGTTCCCGCTCGCCACCGGCCGCCTCGGCGAGGATTTTGCCCTGGTAGATGCCGTCCAGCGCGGTCCGCAGCTCG
>DAIUEK010000056.1:0-6654 GCA_036845165.1 Vicinamibacterales bacterium
TCCTGGCGGCCGCGACGACGCCGCTTTCCGACAACGGGCTCATCCAGGCCGCGCTGTGGCGCGGATTCCGGCGTCACCTCAAGACGCTGGCGGCCGCGCGCGACGACGAGGGCGCGGTGTCGGTGACGTCGCGGTGGATCGTGTACGGCGTGGCCGTCGGCCTGGCGCAGCCATGGGCGCGCTATCTGAAAAGGCATCCTGAAGCGGCTCCGGCCTGGTTCCAGGCCGCCGCGAACGACGACTCGGGCGCCGCGTTCGCCGCGTTCGTCAGCAGCCATGCCGCGAGCAGCGGGGCCGCGACCGGTGGTGGCGCTGCCGCGGGTGGCGGCGGGTCAGGAGCTGGCTAGTGCCCGCTGAAGCCCGCCGGCTGCAGGAATCCGCCGAACGTCGTGTCCCTTGGAAACGCTGGGGGCCTTACCTGAGCGAACGCGCCTGGGGTACGGTCCGCGAGGACTACAGCGCCAACGGCGACGCCTGGCACTATTTCCCGCACGACCACGCGCGCTCCCGCGCGTACCGGTGGAACGAAGACGGTCTCGCCGGCATCTGCGATCGGAATCAGCACGTCTGCTTCGCGCTCGCGCTCTGGAATGGGAAGGACCCTTTCCTGAAGGAGCGGCTCTTCGGCCTGTCCGGCCCGCAAGGCAACCACGGCGAGGACGTCAAGGAGTACTACTTCTATCTCGACAGCACGCCGACCCACTCGTACATGAAGGCGCTCTACAAGTATCCGCAGGCGGCGTTCCCGTATACGGCGCTGCTCAAAGAGAACGCGCGGCGCGGACGCGACCAGCCCGAGTACGAGCTCATGGACACGGGCGTGTTCGACGACAACAGGTATTTCGACGTCTTCGTCGAATACGCGAAGAACGCGCCAGAGGACATCTGCATCCGGATCACGATCGAGAACCGCGGCCCGGACCCCGCCTCCCTCGATGTCCTGCCGACCCTCTGGTTCCGCAACCGCTGGTCATGGACAACAGGATCCAGGCGTCCGACGATGCGCCGGGACGACGCGGGGAACGGGACCGAAGCGGTCGCTCTCGACGACGAGGAAACGGGCACGCGCCATTTCTATTGCGAAGGGGCCCCGGCTCTCCTCTTCACGGACAACGACACGAACGCGGTTCGCCTGTTTGGCTCGGCTAACGACACGCCGTTCGTCAAGGACGGCATCAACGACTGCGTGGTCGGTGGAAAGACCGGCGCCGTCAATCCCGCCTCCACCGGAACGAAGTGCGCCGCGCGATACCGCGAACAGATTCCGCCGGGAGGGCGCGCGGTGATTCACCTCCGGCTGTCCGATACGCCGCAGGACGCTCCCTTCGGCGAGCCCTTCCGGCAGGTGTTCGTCGATCGCATCGCCGACGCGGACGAGTTCTACGCGGGGGTCATCCCGGCGGATCTCAGCGACGATGCGCGCAACGTCATGCGTCAGGCGCTCGCCGGGCTGCTGTGGAGCAAGCAGTTCTACCACTATGACGTGCGGCGGTGGCTGATGGGCGATCCCGCGCAGCCGCGGCCGCCGAAGGACCGGCTGACGGGCCGGAACTGGGACTGGCCGCAACTGAACAACGCGGACATCATCTCGATGCCCGACAAGTGGGAGTACCCGTGGTACGCGTCGTGGGATCTCGCGTTCCACTGCATTCCGCTGGCGATCGTCGATGCGACCTTCGCGAAGCAGCAGCTCGTGCTGCTCCTGCGCGAGTGGTACATGCACCCCAACGGGCAGCTCCCCGCGTACGAATGGAACTTCAGCGACGTCAACCCGCCGGTGCATGCCTGGGCGGCGCTGCGCGTGTTCCGCATCGACCGGCGCCTGACCGGGCGCGGCGATCGGCCGTTTCTCGAACGCGTCTTTCACAAGCTGCTGCTGAATTTCACGTGGTGGGTGAACCGCAAGGACGCCGAGGGCAACAACGTCTTCGAAGGGGGATTCCTCGGGCTGGACAACATCGGCGTGTTCGACCGCAGCAAGCCGCTCCCCGGCGGCGCGCGCCTCGAGCAGTCGGACGGCACGAGCTGGATGGCGATGTACACGCTGAACATGCTCGCCATCGCCCTGGAGCTTGCGGCGGAGGATGCGGTCTACGAGGACATCGCCACGAAATTCCTCGAGCACTTCCTCTACATCGCGCACGCGATGACCGATCGCGGCGACAAGTCACTCTGCCTCTGGGACGAAGACGACGGGTTTTTTTACGACGTGATGTATCGCGACGGAGATCGCGTGCCGCTGAGAGTACGGTCGGCCGTCGGTCTGATTCCGCTTTTCGCCGTCGAAACGCTCGACGCCGAGCTGCTGCAGAACCTGAAGGGCTTCCGGGGCCGGATGGACTGGTTCCTCGAGCATCGCCCGGACCTGACGGGGAATGTCGCGTCGATGCAGGAGCCCGGCGCCGCGGCGCGCCGGCTGCTGTCGCTCGTGGACGCCGACCAGCTGCGCCAGATCCTGAAGGTGATGCTCGACGAGCGCGAGTTCCTGTCGCCCCACGGCGTGCGCGCGCTCTCCCGCGTGCACAAGGACGCGCCCTATGTCCTCCGCCTCGACGGCGAGGATCACGTCGTCGACTACGAACCCGCAGAGTCGACGACCGCGCTCTTCGGAGGCAACTCGAACTGGCGCGGGCCGGTGTGGTTTCCGGTGAACTACCTGCTGATCGAAGCGCTGCAGAAGTATCACTACTACTTCGGTGACGACTTCACGGTCGAGTGCCCGACCGGCTCGGGACACATGATGACGCTGTGGGAGGTCGCCGTGGAGCTCTCGCAACGGCTCTCGTCCATTTTCCTGCAAGCCGACGGGCGCCGTCCCGTGCATGGCACGGACGAGCGGTTCCAGACCGATCCGCACTGGCGCGATCTGGTGCTCTTCCACGAGTACTTCCACGGAGACACCGGCCAGGGCCTCGGCGCGAGCCACCAGACGGGATGGACCGCCGTCGTCGCGAAGCTGTTGCAGCAGAGCGGCGAGAAGCCGCGGAAGGATCAGCCATGGTGATTCCCATCCTGCTCGCCGTGCTGGCGGGCCAGGCTCTCGAAACGATTCCGCACGCGCGGACGCCCGTGGCCATCGCCGCGCAGACGCCACCGCCGCAAGCGCCGGCGCGCAAGCCGGACGTCTTCTACGTGCCGACCCCGCAGACGGTCGTGGACGCGATGCTGCGGATGGCCCAGGTGACGGACAAGGACGTGGTGTACGACCTGGGCTGCGGCGACGGCCGGATACCGATCACCGCCGCCGTGAAATACGGCGCGCGCGGCGTGGGGATCGACATCGATCCGACGCGCATCGAGGAAGCGAACGAGAACGCCAAGGCCGCGGGAGTCACGGGCAAGGTGAGGTTCGTGACGCAGGACCTGTTCGAGAGCGACTTCAGCGACGCGACCGTCGTGACGCTCTACCTGCTGCCGTCGCTGAATGAAAAGCTGATGCCGAAGTTGAAGAAGGATCTGAAGCCGGGCACGCGCGTCGTGTCACACGCGTTCGATATGGGCAGCACCTGGCCGCCCGACGAGCGCGGCGAGGCGGACGGCAAGAGCATCTACCTCTGGATCATCAAATAATCTCTGTTCCCCAGTGGCTGCTTGTCACGACGATCTCTCGCAGAGGGCGCGGACAAGCCGAGAGCGCATATTAAACACGTGAGAAAACGGTTTGCGCCCACAGCGATTAGAGATGCGGGACGCGGGATGCAGGATTAGGGATCCGGGATGAGGGATCAGCGATCAGGGATTCAGCGGACCAGTCCGTGTGCGGCGCCTGGTTCTCCACGAGCCACCCGTAGACGAGCTCTCCGTACGTCCGCCAGCGCATGTTCTTGTTCTCGTAGAACGGCACCAGCGCGCGCTGCACCTGCGGCAGGCGGTAGAACGGCACACCGGGGAAATAGTGGTGCTCGAGATGGTAGTTCGAATTCAGGAACGCGAAGTCCCAGAACCAGCTCCCCGTCATCAGCGTGCCCCACTTCGCGGGGTCTGACGGATCGATGTCGTAGTGCTGGCCGAGCCGGTTCAGCGTGAACGCAATCGGGAAGATGAAGAACACCGGGATGATGCTCGTCCGCAGCGCCGCGTAAAAGCCGAACGCGTACCAGATCAGACACAGCGCGGCGAGGTGGAAGAGCAGCGAGAGGCGCCGCTCCCGTGCGATGGCGTGCTGCAGCGGCTCAGGGTACGTTGACGACTCGCGGCGCGCCGCGCGGAAATAGATCGGGAACAGCGCCGGCGTGCAATACAGCAGCTTGTACCAGCGCGCGTTCACCTTCGGCGACAGGTGATGCCGCTTGGGGTCGTCCTCTTCAGAGCCGAGTTCCGCGTGATGGTCCAGGTGCCACCGGGTGAACTGGCTCGCGGAGAGGCCGCTCGGAATGGCGTACAGGAACCCCAGCAGCCGCTCGACGCCGGCATGGCGCCGCTCGAAAATCGTGTGGTGCACGACTTCGTGCAGCAGCACGGTGAAGTTGAAGACCGTGAACCCCTGCACGAGCGCAAGGGGGATCCAGATGAGCGGGTTGTCGAACCGGACGAGCGCCCACGTCGCGATCCCGAGGATCGCGAACTGCCGCGCCGCGATCGCGAGATGCCGCCACGGCTGCTTCCGGTGCAGCTCGCGCATCTCGTCGCGCGAAATGGCCGCCCCCAGCTCCGCGCGGAGCGGACCCGCGTGCTGGGAGTAGTAGTGCTGTTTCACGGTGGATCCATTTTACAGGCTTTAGGCTCTGGGCTTTGGGCTTTGGGCTTTGGACTTTGGAAAGCTGAGCTGGGCCACCAAGCCAGAGCCAAGCCGCCGCCGCCGCACGGCCAGGCTCGCCCCCGCCATCACGCACGACGCCAGTACGAGGCGCAGCGCGTTGAAGGCTTGGGGATCGATTTCGCGGAACGCGGTCTTGATGAGGGCGTAGTTCGTGCCCCAGATGACGGTCATCAGGAGCAGGAGCCGGTCGAGGCGGGAAAGGCGAACCACAGGAGTGAGACGAAGAAAACGGATCTCAGAAACGAAGCAACGAGGGTAACGAAGTTAAACGAACAACCTCTTTGGTTTCGTTACCCTTCGATGTCTTCGTTGCTTCGTTTCGGAATCCGTTCCCGTTCGTCGTCCTTCGTTCCCTTACTTCCCGAAGGGCGGCAGGAAGAACAGGATGAGCGAGATCAGCAGCACGTAAATCACGAGGGACTCGATCAGGACGAGGCCCAGGATCAGCACGCCTCGGATGTCGCCGGTGGCGCTGGGATTACGCGCGATGGCTTCGGCCGCCGCGGCAATCGCCTTGCCCTGGCCGAGCGCCCCGAAGGCCGCCGCGATCCCCAGCGGGAAGCCGGCAGCGATGATCGACCACTTGATGATCTCGAGGCGCGCGGCCCCGGCGCCGGGCTCCTGCGCGTAAAGCGGGAACGCGACCCCCGCCATCAGGAAAAGCGCCGTCGTCCAGAAAGTCCGTTTACTCACAACCAACTCCTCCTCAAGAAAACTACGCCGCCGCCGGCGCGTGAATGCCGCTCGGGGCGTCATGCCCATGCTCGTCGGTTTCGTGTTCCACGGCCACCGCCGCCTGCAGGTAGATGATCGACAGCAGTACGAAGATGAACGCCTGCAATCCGCCCGTAATGAGACCGAGGAACATCATCGGCAGCGGGACGATGAACGGAATGATGCTGCCGAGAATCAGGATGACCAGTTCTTCGCCGAAGATGTTGCCGAACAGACGCAGCGACAGCGACAGCAGGCGCGACGAGTGGCTGATGAGCTCGATGACGAGCATCAGCGGCGCCATCCACACCGGCGCCCCGGGCGGCACGGCGAAGTGCTTCACGTAGTTGACCACGCCCTGCGTCCGGAAGCCCTGGTAGTGGTAGTAGATCCAGGTCGTCACGGCGCAGCCCACGGTGACGTTGATGTTGCTGGTCGGCGCCATCAGGCCAGGCACCAGGCCGGCGTAGTTGGCGATCAGGATGAACAACCCGAGCGTCGCGATGAGCGGCAGATAGTCGCGCCCCTCCGGCCCGATCCACTCCTCGAGCAGATTGACGACCGCGCTCACGCCGTCCTCGAGCAGGATCTGGAACTTGCCGGGGTGCTCGACGCTCAGCCGCGACTTCATGACCAGGCACATCACCGTCACGGCGACGACGATGAGCATCGTCATCACGAGGTACGGCGGAATCACGTCCGGCCCCGCGACGTGGAACCCGAGCGCGCCAAGCGCGGCGGCCACGGGACGGCCGATGAGCGCGTTGACGAACTCCACGATCCACAACGGATGTTCGAGGTTTTCCATGCCTGAGCTATTTCGTGTTCCCGGGGCCGCGCGCCGCGTCCTTTTTCGTGAAGGAGGCGTCCCGCCCCTTCATCAAAAGGCGTCCCGCCTCGAGGGCCGCCGCGGCCACAATCGAAGACGCACCCGCCATCAGCCCCAACGGGGGCAGGCGCAAACGCGCAATCATAACGTACGCCAGAAAAGCGAGTAAAGCGTAGCGCGTCACGATCGTCAGGAGCGCGCGGCCGACGCGCTGATGTGCCATCCCTTCGATGCCCCACCGGATCGACAGGAAACTTGTCGCGACGAGCAGCCCGCCGCCGACCACGGCGAGCCCGGCCCACACGTTCCGCGTGAAGGCCACCGCCACCGCGGCCATGACGGCGCAGCACAC
>DAIUEK010000056.1:6754-8378 GCA_036845165.1 Vicinamibacterales bacterium
CATACCTTACTGCTTCTTTTTCTCCGGCGCTTTCGGCGTCTCCGTTCCGCACGCGGGCTCGATTTTGAAGCCCGGCAGCTTCGGCGAAGGCGCGGTCGGGGGAGGCGGCGGCGCGGGGCTCTCGCAGTTCGCCGCCTGCCCCGAGCCAGGTCGAGGGGCGGCGGCCGCCGTGGCCTTCGCACGCTGCCGGAGATACACCCCGGTGGCGGCGACGGCCACCAGAAGGACGAAAATGACGAGGTAGACCTTGCGGCTCATAGCCACCGTCCAGAATACCAACCCGCCACAGAAAAACACGGACGAACACGGAGTCTTTCGAGTGAGATCCCTCTGTGTTGGTCTCCTGTCCTTCTGTGGCAAACAAACCGGCTATACTCGATCCCGAAGGCCTGTCCCGAGGATTCGTCGAGGGGCCCCTAGGTCAATCATGAGATACGCAATTTCCGCGCTGGCGCTTGCGGCGGCGTGCATCCTCCCCTCGACCGCGGTGGCCCAGGCGAAGCCCGGCAGCATCTACGTCAGCGTGCTCGACAAGCAGGGGGAGCCGGTCACCGGCCTCTCGGCGGAAGATTTCCGCGTGCGCGAGGACGGGATCGCCCGCGAGGTGTTGAAGGCGGGACCCGCGACCGAGCCCCTGACCGTCGCGCTGCTCGTGGACGACAGCCAGGCGGCGCAGGCCGGGCTCCAGATGATCCGCGAGGCGGTTCAGGCCTTCGTCAAATCGCTCGAGGGGAAGGCTGAAATTTCGATCGTCACGTTTGGCGAGCGGCCGGTGATCGCCGTGAACTACACGACCGACCAGGCGAAGCTGCAGGATGCGGCGAAACGCATTTTCCCGCGCTCCGGGTCCGGCGGATACCTCATGGACGCGATCGTCGAGGTCAGCAAGGGGCTGCAGAAGCGCGAGGCGGTGCGGCCGGTGATCGCGGTGCTCATGCTCGAGGACGGCGTTGAGTTCAGCAACCGCCACTACACCAACGTGCTGGCCGAACTGGACAAGGGGGGCGCCGCCCTGCACGTCGTCGCGCTGGGGCAGCCGAATTCCAGCCTCACGGATGAAATCCGCAATCGCAGCCAGGTGATCGCGCTCGGCACCGAGCGCACCGGCGGGCGACGCGACCAGGTCCTGGCGCTGACGGCGGCCGCGCCGAAGATGCAGCAGCTCGCGAACGAGCTGCTGCACCAGTACGTCGTCACCTACGCGCACCCGGAGACACTGATTCCGCCAGAGAAGATCGAGGTGACCGTGACGAAGCCCGGCCTGACGGCGCGCGCGCGCACGCGCTCAGGGCAGGTCGGCGCCAGATGACCCGGCCTTCGCTCGCATCGAATCGCGCGCGAGCTTCGGCGGGGCACGCGTCGAGGATCGTTCTCGCGGCGCTCCTCGCGGCGGCGGGGGCCACGGCGCTCGGCGCGCAGCAGGGAAACCGCATCCGCAGCGGCGTCGAGCTCGTGTCGCTCAACGTCACCGTGGCCGACGGCGGAGGCAAGTACGTCACGGACCTCAACCAGGAAGACTTCGAGGTCTACGAGGACGGCGCGAAGCAGAAGCTGACGTTCTTCTCGAAGACCCAGCAACCCATTTCCCTGGCGCTCCTGCTCGACACCAGCGCCAGCATGGACG
>DAIUEK010000057.1:0-8329 GCA_036845165.1 Vicinamibacterales bacterium
GTCAACTGGTGGTCGTCGTCGAGCATGTGCAAGTCGACGTTCGGCCGGCGGCGCGACCAGGCTTCGACGGTGGCCGGATCCACCGCCGTGTCGCGGCGGCCCTGGAACACGAGGATCGGCATGGTCACATTGGCGCCCATCGCGTCGTAGCGGCGCGCATCCTCGTACAGCTCATAGTGGATCGGCATGATGCGGCCGTAGCCGAAGTGGAAGACGTCGAGGTGGCCGGCGCGCTTCCAGGCGCCGATGTCTACGCCGCCCGGACCCCTCAGGCCCTGGCCGCCGAAGTCCAGCGCGGGCGCCATCAGCACGACGTTCTTCACTCGATCAGGCCACGTGGCCGCGGCAGTGACGGCGACGAATCCGCCGAGGCTCGAGCCGACGAGCGTGACGGGCGCCTTCCCTGTCTCAATCAGCGCCCGCGTCTGCTCGAGCATCCGCGTCACCGTCAACGTGGAGAAGTCGGGCAGGTTGAGGTCGGGCGCCTGGAACTCGACGCCCTGGGCGCGCAGGCGCTGGCCGAGATAGGTGGCTTTGCCCGAGTGGCTCGAAGAGGCAAAGCCGTGAAGATAAATCACCAATCTTCAGTCACTAATCTTCAGTCACCACTCGCCAATCGCCAATCAGAAGATGGTCTTACACCCGGGTCTGCACTCGCACTGGATGGAGCCCTCGCCGTCGGTCGAGTAGTCGTAGGTGAGCTCTTCACCCTTCTTGATGTTTCGTGCCGCGCGGATCCAGATGGTGTCGCCGATCACCTGCGTGTAGCAGTTGGGTGCGCACGCGTGGTTGACGTAGCGCGCATCGTTGCCGCCGACGGCCGCGTCACGCACGTACAGCCGATTCAGCTTGAAACACCAGATGTGGCCCTTTTTCAGGTACCGCTTCTCGCGCGTCAGGCTCTCGCGGTTCGTAATCTTCTCGCCCGCGTAGTCGATGATGCGTGTGTTCTTGGTGATGGGCCTGGCGGCAAACACGCCCCAGCCGGCGATACGGGAACGACGTTTTTCGATCACGATAATCGGGTAATTGAGTAATTGGATAATCGGGTAATTGGACGTACGTGTCGATTATTAGATTACCCGATTCTGCGATTACCCGATCACCAGTATCTGACCCGTCCCGTATCGACGTGCACGAAATTCGACCCCGGATAGAACCCGACGCCGCCGATCTTCAGCGACCTGGCCGAGTCGCGCAGGCGCTCGAGCGTGATGCCCGGCACGCGGATGTCGATCGCCTTGCCCTCGATGTGCAGGCTGTGGGTCGCGACGCCGCTCTGCGAGCCCCCCCGTTCCCGGAGCATGGCGTTGGTCTCCGGGGTGCGGTACCCCGAGATCACGTGGAACGGCTGATCGGTCCCGAGCACACCGTTCAGTTCGAACAGCAGGTCCAGCAGCGCTGGGTCGATCGGTTTGACGGCGTTGACGCGGAAGTCGCGGAGGAGGACGTTGACGTCCTTCAGCGCGGGCGCCATGTACTCCCCGCCGGCGCAGTACGCGGTCGACAGCCGTTCCCCCGTGTGCGTATGGAAGAACGAGAGCCCCCGCTCCGGGGCGAGCGTGCCGGTCCCCCGTGGGGCGGCCGCCCCCGCAAAGACGCGCGCCGGAAGGAGGGCACTCACCGCGGCGACCGCGCCGAAGCCCAGGAACGTACGGCGGCTCAGCTGATTTCGTTCAGACATAGGCATAGTGGGGTCGGGCAGAGACGTCCAGCGCGGATCGGCTTGGTGAGTCTCCATTGGACCATGACTGACTCCCCTGTATCAAGCTGAACCAATAGCCCTGAGCTCGTCCGAACACTCGTCAGCGACCTTCGGCCGCCGCCGTTTCGTCCAAGGGGCCATGCACATGCAATCGATGCTGCTCTCCGCTGCCGGGACGCGCGGACTGGTTGCACACGCTCGAGATGTCCACGGTGAACGGCAGCATCACGCGCAAGCGGGAGTAACCACCATGCTAAAATCGCGGAATGGAACGGATTATCACCGCGTGGGGGAAGATCCTGCGCGGGTACCGCCCCTCCCTGTCGATCGAGATCACGCGCGAATGCCCGCTCCGGTGTCCCGGCTGCTACGCCTACGGTGACGCACACCTCGGCGGCGACGTCACGCTCCGCCAGGTCACCGACTACAAAGGACAGGAACTGATCGACCGACTCCTCGCCATCGTCGACAAGGAGAACCCGATCCAGGTCTCGATCGTCGGCGGCGAACCGCTGGTGCGCTTCCGCGAGCTGAACGCCATCCTGCCGAAGCTCGCCGAGCGCGGCATCTACACCCACCTCGTGACCAGCGCGGTCCGCCCGATTCCGGCCGAATGGGCGTCGATCCGGCGTCTGCACATCTGCGTGTCGATCGACGGGCTTCAGCCGGAACACGACGTTCGGCGCGCCCCCGCGACGTACGACCGCATCCTCACACATATCGCCGGCCACCAGATTACGGTGCACTGCACGGTGACCCGGCAGCAGGTACAGCGCGACGGCTACCTGGAGGAATTCGTCCGGTTCTGGTCCGCAAACCCGGACACGTCACAGATCTGGGTCAGCCTGTATACGCCGCAAATGGGCGAGGTCTCCGACGAGATTCTGACGCCGTCCGATCGCGAGCGTGTCATCGCCGCGCTGATGTCGCTGCGCGGCACCTATCCGAAGCTGGCCATGCGTCCAGGGCTCATCGCGCAGTTCGCCACGCCGCCGCAGAGCCCGGACGACTGTGTGTTCGCGCGGACCACCACCTGCGTGTCCGCGGACTTCGAGCACCGGATCACGCCGTGCCAGTTCGGCGGCAACCCGGACTGCTCGCAGTGCGGGTGCATGGCGTCGGCCGGCCTGTCCGCCATCGGCGCGCACCGGCTGCCCGGGGGCGTTCGCGTCGGCGCGATCTTCGACACCTCGCTGCGGATCGGCCGGGCGCTCCGCAACCGGCGCGCGTCGGCGGACACTCCGGCCCTGAGCGGCGTATAGTTCATCGAGATGGCGCAAGCAGCATCCTTCGACATCACGTCCACCGTCGACCTGCAGGAGGTCGACAATGCCGTCAACCAGGCGCGCAAGGAGCTCGCGCAGCGCTACGACTTCAAGGGGTCGCGCGCGGCGATCGAGCTCAATCAGCAGGACAACACGATCGTCCTGACGGCGGACGACGAGTTCAAGATGACCGCGCTCTGGGAGATCCTGCAGACGCGCATGGTTCGCCGCGGCGTGCCGACCAAAAACCTGACACCGGGCACGATCGAACGGGCGGCCAACGACACCGTCCGCCGGGTCGTCACGCTCCAGCAGGGCATCCCCACCGAGGCCGCCAAGGACATCGTCAAGTTTCTAAAGGACCACAAGTTGAAGAAGGTCCAGGCCTCGATCATGGCGGACCAGGTGCGGGTCACGTCCCCCTCCAAGGATGAGCTTCAGGAAGCCATGCGGCAGCTCCGGGAACACGATTTCGGCTGCGCGCTCCAGTTCGGGAACTACCGGGGTTGAGGGCCAACTCTTGTATGATTGAGACCATGCTGCGAACATTCCTGCGTTCGGTGACCATCGGCGCCGTGCTCCTCACCCTGCCGCTCGGCACCCGTGCCGCCGCCCAGAAAGCGCCGGTCAACGCGCACGCCGCGACCATTGCGGAGTTCGTGAAGCGCGTCGACGCGTACGTCGCGCTTCACAGGAAACTGGAAAGCACCATTCCTGCCCTGCCGAAGCAGGGCACGCCGGCGCAGATCGACGCGCACCAGCGTGACCTGGCCAGGCTCATTCAGGCCGCGCGGAAGAACGCCAAGCCGGGAGATCTGATCACACGCGAGATGCAGGCGCTGGTGCGATTGGTGCTCCGTCCCATCTTCCTCGGCGAGGACGGCCGCCAGATGAAGGCGGAGATCCTCGACAAGGAGATCACGGGCAACGTGAAGCTCGCGGTGAACGGCCGATACCCCGACGAGGTGCCGCTCTCGATCGTGCCTCCGCAGGTGCTCACGTCGTTGCCGATACTGCCCGAGGAGCTCGAATACCGCTTCGTCAGGCAGAACCTGATCCTGCTGGATCCCCATGCGCACATCATCGCCGACTACGTCGAGCGAGCCTTCAAGTAGAGAGACCGAAATGATGCGAATTCTTCGAGTGCCCTCAGGGATCGTCGCGTGCGCGCTGGCCGCGCTCGTGTGGTGCGTGAGCGTGGACACGGCGCGGGCCGTTCAGCAGAAGCCCGCGGCCCCCGCGGCCCCCGCCGCGTCCAGCCAGGTCGCGCTCCCCAACAAGCCCGACACGCTGCATTTCGCCGTCATCGGCGACAACGGCACCGGGGAACAGGCGGAGTACGAGGTCGGCGAGCAGTTGCTGACCTGGTACAACCGCTTCCCCTTCCCGATCGTCCTGATGATGGGGGACAACATCTACGGCTCGGACCGGCCGCAGGATTTCGTGAAGAAGTTCGAAGCGCCCTACAAGGGGCTGCTCGACAAGGGCGTGAAGTTCTACGCGACCCTGGGGAACCACGATTCGCGCGAGCAGCGGTACTACAAGTACTTCAACATGGACGGGAAGCTGTACTACTCGTTCAAGGCGCCGAAGGAGGACGTCCGATTCTTCGTCTTCGAAAGCTCGTACATGGACCAGCCCCAGGCCAAGTGGATCGAGGCGGAGCTGAAGGCGTCGAACGAGAAGTGGAAGATCGCCTACTTCCATCATCCGCTCTACTCATCCTCCATGACGCACGGGTCCACGGTGAAGCTGCGCCAGGTGCTCGAGCCGCTGCTGATCCAGTACAACGTGAGCCTCGTGCTCAGCGGGCACGACCACGTCTACGAGCGGCTCAAGCCGCAGAACGGGATCCAGTACTTCGTGGAGGGATCGTCGGGTGAGCTGCGCAACGGGGACCTGCGGCCCGGATCGCGGGACACCGCCGTCGGCTACGACACCGACCGGGCGTTCGTGCTGATGGAAGTGGACGGGGACAACCTGACGTTCAACGCCATCAGCCGGCAGGGCACCGTCGTCGACTCCGGCGTGATCCCGCGCCGCAAGTAACCCCTGGGGTCACCCAGGGGCCAGGCTACGAGGCGTTCGGGACGCGCCTCTTGCCGCTCTTCCCCCAGTCGGTCTCGAAGATCGACTGGATCTTCCGTACGATCCCGCCGTTCGTGACGATCAGCCCGACTTCGCGGCGCCCTTCCAGCTCCAGCTTGCGCAGGCTCTGGCTGCCGATGAACGCCTCCCTGCCGTCGCGGATGATCGCGCGCACGTGCAGCCGCATGTCCGCCAGGCGCCGGACCTTCACGTCCGGCAGCGGCTTCTCCAGGCAGCCGATGATGCGGATCTCGACCCCCGCTTTCGCCCGCTCGGCGAGGACCTTCTGCACGGCGTTGTCGCTGACCTGGGCGTCGTAAATCAGGAGCTGCTTCTTCGCTCCCTTGATGAACGCCGTCAGCCGCGCCCGGGAATTTTCGGGGCTCACGACGAGCCGCGGGTGCGTGGGGGTGTAGTTCTGGCGCAGCGCGTCGGCCTCGAACAGCTGCGCGGCCTCACGGACGAGCTTCTTGTCGCGCGTGATGATGCCGAAACTGCGGCTCTGGTCGATGTCGAGCTTCGTGTAGTTGAAGCCGTACACGTGCAGCGCGTCGCCGTCCACGATCATCATCTTGCCGTGGTAGCGCGCGAGGTCGTCGGCCGTCCTCGCCACGGTGGCGCCGCACGCGAGCAGCCGCAGCTCCAGCTTCCGGAGCCTCTTGTCCCCCCCCTTGTTCGTGTGGGCGATGAGCGCCCGGACCACGACGTTGCGCTGCACGGCCTGGGACAGCGCCTGCTCGACCTCGGCCCGGTCGAACCGGAAAATCACGATGTCGACGGTCTTCTTCGCTTTGCGGATTGCCCGCACCACGGGAGCCACCCCGTCGCCGGGTTGGATGATCAGTTTCACTTCGTCTTGGGCTTCTTTTCGTTCCACTCGACCGAGGCGTGCCCCTTGGGATCGAGCGCCAGGATGGCGTCCGACACGCGCTCTTTCTGCATGTCCAGCGGCACCCACACCTCGTAGCAGACCTCCTTGTCCGATGACGAGAGCAGGTCGAAGTCTACATGATATTTGCGCAGGAGCGCGTCGAACTCCTCACGGCGGGCGTCGGTGTCGTCTCCCATCTTGATGCCGAGGTCGAACAGCTTGCGCTTTGCGGGCTCGAACGATTCGAGCGCCATCAGCGCGACCAGCAGGAAGGCCGCGGAAAACACCGCCATCGCGTACGCCCCCACGCCGGAGGCCAGGCCGACCGCGAGGCAGGACAGCATGACCCCGGCGTCCTTCGGGTCCTCGATGTTCGCGCGGTAGCGGACGAGGCCGGCGGCGCCGACGATGCCAAACGCGCGCGCCAGGTTGCTCCCGACGACCATCATCACGACGGCGCCGATGATCGCGAGGATGATCTGCGTCTGCACGACGGCCGCGTGGCGCGGCGGCGTGCCCTTCCGCTTCGGCCTCATGGCCAGCGCCAAGCCAAGCACGGCGGCGAGCGGCAGGCGGATCAGCGCGTCCTTGATCTCCGTCGGGATGTCGGGGGGGGCCTTCGACGGTTTGCGGTTCGCTTGGTCGGTCAGCTCGTCCTGCGGCGGCGGCTGCAGCGCGGCGGCCGGCGCCGCGCACAGGAGGGCCGTCAGCGCCACGAGCGGCAGCACGCGCAAGAATCTATTGCTCATCGTCCTATTACCAGTCCTTCCTGCGATCTTCCGCTTGAAGCGGCGGTTGAAACGGTTCCCCGCGTCCGGCCCCCTCTACGTTCCCGCGGCCATGGTGTAGACGGGCGGCTGATGATACCCGACTCCCCGTGGAGAATTGCAAGCCATGGCGCCCGCTCAGCTTACTCCGACTGGCGGGCGGCGGCTGAGGCACGAGCGGATTATCTGAAATCGTGCGAGTCGATGTGCGGAGACCCGCCCCCGATGGGGTGCAGGCGCTCGGCCTTCACGGACGTGACCCCTTCCTGGACCTGGAGGGTCCCTTCGACGAGGAGGTACGGCTCCCCCACGATCGTCGCGCGCTGCTCGGAAAAGAGGTCCGGTCGCACGATGATGTTCGCGATGCCGGTTTCATCCTCGAGCGTCAGGAACACGAACCCCTTGGCGGTGCCGGGGCGCTGCCGCGTGATCACGGCGCCGGCGACCCGCACGCGGCGCCCGTGGCGGGCGGCCGGCAGGTCGCTCGCGCGCAGCACGCCCCGGAGCGCCAGCTCGGGCCGCCGCAGCGACATCGGATGCGGCCCGATGGTGAGGCTCGTTCCGGCGTAATCCGCCAGCAGCCGCTCGGGGACGGTCATGGGCTTCAAGGGGGACGGTCGAGGGTCGAGGTCCGAGGATCGAGGATCGTTTCGGGGTTCATCGGCCGGCCGTGCCCGGTCCTCGGTCCCCGGTCCCCGATCCTCGGTCCTCGATCCTCGGTCCTCGATATTTTCGAACAGTTCCCCCGCCGGCCTCACGGCCTGCTCCACTTGCCAGAGCGCCGTGCGCCGATCGAACCCGAAGGCGTTGAGCGCACCGATCTCCGCGAGCGTGGCGACTTCGTCGCGGCGGAGGCCGGTGCGGCGGATCAGTGAGTCTAACGTGGCGAAACGAGGGCCGAGGATCGAGGGTCGAGGATCGAGGACAGGGGAGGCAACGGAGCTCACGGGCAACGTCCAGAGATGAGAGCAGATGTTACAGAACCCTTCGTGTGTGTGAAGCGTCTCGAGCATGGAGAAATCGTCACAGCCACACTTCGGGCACCGTAGCTCCGTTGTCTTCCGATCCTCGATCCTCGATCCTCGATCCTCGGAACAAGCGGCAATGGCCTGGCCCGTTTCAGCTCGAAGACCATTGACGTACACGAGGCCAAGGCGTACGCGTCCGTCGGGCTCCACGCGGCACAACCAGTCCGAGACCTGCACGTCGATCGGCGCGAAGCGGACCCCATGGCGCTGCGCGTCTTTGACCAGGGTGGAGGGGTGATAGAACCCCATCGGCTGGTTGTTCAGCATCGCCATGTAAAAGGCCGCCGGGTAGTGCGCCTTGAGGTACGCGCTCGCGTAGACGAGCAGCGCAAAGCTGGCCGCGTGCGACTCCGGGAAGCCATAGAGCGCGAACGACGTGATCGAGCGGAGAATCTCGTCCGCGGCGGCGCCGGTAATCCCCTGCCGCTCCATTCCCGCGCGCAGCTTCCCCTCGATCTGCGGCATGCGCTTCTCGGATCGCTTGAATCCGAACGCGCGCCGCAGCTCCTCCGCCTCGCCGCCGCTGAAGCCCGCCGCCACCATCGCCATCCGCAGCAGCTGCTCCTGGAAGAGCGGCACCCCGAGCGTCCGCGCGAGGATCGGCT
>DAIUEK010000058.1:0-6131 GCA_036845165.1 Vicinamibacterales bacterium
GGATGATCTCGACGTCGGTGACCGGCGAGGTCAGCAGCAGCTCGATCGTCCCGGATCGCTTCTCTTCCGAATAGGTCCGCATCGTGATCATCGGCATGATGAACAGGATGATCACCGACGCGTTCTGCAGCACGTAGCGGATGACCGACTGGTTGATGTTCATCGCGCCGCCGAACTGCGCCTGCTGCAGGCTCTGCTTCACGAACGCCGTCAGGTAGAGGTAGAAGAACGCCCCGAACGGCAGCAGGAAGAACCCGATGAGGATGTAGGCAATCGGCGAGGCGAAGTAGGAGCGCAGTTCCTTGTCCGCAATCGCCAGGATGTTACGCACGCGGGGCCTCCTCGGCGTGAACGGGCGCGGCGGGGGCGTCACCCGGAATCTCCTCGGTGGTGACCTGCAGGAAGACTTCCTCCAGGCTGAGGCGCATCGGGCGCAGCTCGAGCAGCCCCCATCCGCGCGAGACGATTGCTCTCGACAGCTCGCGGCGGACGTCGCGTCCGCGCTCGCTTTCCACTTCGAACGCGCCCGACCCCGGCCGCTGATCCGCCGGCACGACGCGCGACACGCCCGGCACCGTGGCCAGTGCGGTCCCGACGTCCGCGCCCGCGGCGTCCACCTGCACGTATAACGTCCCGGCGCCACTCAGCCGCGACGTCAGGTTCTCCGGCGTGTCGACCGCGACGACGCGCCCATTGTTGATGATGACGACGCGCTGGCAGGTCTGGGAGACCTCCGGGAGGATGTGCGTGCTCAGGATGATCGTGTGGTCGCCGGCCAGGCTCCGGATGAGTTCACGCGTCTCGATGATCTGCTTCGGATCGAGGCCGGCCGTCGGCTCGTCGAGAATCAGGACCTCGGGGTTGTGGATGATCGTCTGCGCGAGCCCCACGCGCTGCCGGTAGCCCTTTGACAGCTTTCCGCAGTGACGCGCGGCCATGTCGTCGACGTGCGTGCGCTTCATGACCGTGTCGACCCGCGATTTCCGTTCCGCGGACGGTACGCCCTTGATCCGCGCGACGAAGTCGAGGTACTCGCGCACCGTCATGTCCGGATACAGCGGCGGCGTTTCCGGCAGGTAGCCGGTGCGGCGCTTGGCCTCCAGCGGGTGCGTGAAGACATCGTAGCCGGCGACGGTGGCGCGCCCTTCCGACGCGGGCATGTAGCCCGTGAGGATGCGCATGGTGGTGGTCTTGCCGGCGCCGTTGGGCCCGAGAAAGCCGAGGATTTCTCCGGACTCCACGCGGAAGCTCACATCGTCCACGGCGGTGACCCTGCCGTAGCACTTGGTGAGGTGTTGGACCTCGATCACGACACGTCTCCGTAATCTACAGAAAGAAAAGCGTATTAGGGGCCAAAAGCCAAGCTTATATCAGATTGACATATGAGCCTATGCTCATATATTCATACATACATGCTTTTGACCCGCACCGACCCCTCGGTGGTCCAGCCGCTGGCCGACATGTTCCGCATCCTGGGCGATCCCACGCGCGTCCGCATCGTCGATCTGCTCTCCGAAGGGGAGCTCTGCGTCTGCGATATCGCGGCGCACGTGGCGATCAGCGAGTCGGCGGTGTCGCACCAGCTGCGATTGATGCGCGGCATGCGCCTGGTGCGCGCCCGCCGCGAGGGGCGGTGCGTCTACTACACGCTCGACGACCAGCACATCGTCGACCTGTTCCAGCAGGGGCTGCGTCACGTGGCCGAGGACCGGCGCTGATGGCGACCTGCGAGGTCTGCGAGATTCACGCCGAGTCGGTCTTCAAGATTGAAGGCATGGACTGCCACGACGAAGTGGCGATCCTCGAGCAGCGCCTGAAGAAGCTCGCGGGGCTCGAAGCGCTCGATGCCGACGTGCTCAGTCAACGGCTGACGATCACGTACGACGCCGCGAAGCTGAATACGTCCACGATCGCGGAAGCGGTGGCGCAGACCGGCATGCGCGCGTGGCTGGAGCACGAGCGGCCCACCGGCGCCGCCCCGTCCGCCGCCACGCGGCGCGTCTACGTCGTGACGTCGGGGATCCTGATCGCCGTCGGGATGGTGTGCGAGTACGTGAGACTCGATCACCGGGCCGTCGTCGCGGTCTACGCCCTCGCGATCGCGAGCGGCGGCGTTTACAGCGCGCGCCGCGCGCTGCACGCGGCGCGCGCGCTCTCCCTCGACATCAACGTCCTGATGCTCGTCGCGGTCTTCGGCGCGATGGTGCTGGGGCAGTGGGGCGAAGGGGCGTGCGTCGTCTTCCTCTTCGCGCTCGCGCAGCTGCTCGAAGCGCGCGCGATGGAGCGCGCGCGCGGCGCGATCCGCGCCCTGATGGATCTGACGCCCGCGGAAGCGCTCGTCAGGGACACCGGCTCCGGCGCCGAGTTCCGCCGCGTGTCCGTGGACGCGATCCGCATCGGCGACGTCGTGGTCGTAAAGCCGGGCGAAAAGATTCCGCTCGACGGCCAGGTCGCCGCCGGGGAAAGCTACGTCAACCAGTCGCCGGTCACCGGGGAGTCGCTGCCCGCCGGGAAGCGGATCGGCGACGAGGTGTTCGCCGGCACGATTAACGGCCGGGGCGCGCTGGACGTGACGGTCACGCGCCTCCGCGGGGACTCGACGCTCGCGCGCATCATCGACATGGTCGAGCGAGCGCAGTCGCAGCGCGCGCCCAGCCAGACGTTCGTCGAACGGTTCGCGCGCCTCTACACCCCCGCCGTGCTCATCCTCGCGATGGTCGTCGCCGTGCTGCCCCCCCTGCTCATGGGCGCGAGCTGGAGCGCCTGGATCTATCGCTCGCTCGTGCTCCTCGTGATCGCGTGCCCGTGCGCGCTCGTCATCTCGACGCCGGTGTCCGTCGTCTCCGCCCTCGCGGCCGCGGCCCGCAAGGGGGTGCTGATCAAGGGGGGCGCGCACCTCGAGCGCCTGGCCGAGGTCCGCTGCGTCGCGTTCGACAAGACGGGGACGCTGACCAAGGGGGATCTTCGCGTCGTGGACGTCGCGTCGCTGAACGGCGCGCTCCCCGAGCGCATCCTGCGGCTCGCGGCCTCGCTCGAGCAGCGCTCCGAGCATCCCATCGGCGCGGCGATCCTCGCCCATGCGCGCGAGCAGCAGATCGCGCTGTCGGTGGTCCACGAGTTCCAGTCGCTGCCCGGCCTCGGCGCCGAAGCGCTCGTCGACGGCTCGCGCATCGTTATCGGCAGCCACCGCCTCTTCGAAGAGCGCGGCATGTGCGCGGCCGACATCCATGCGCGCATCGAGTGCATCACGCTCGCCGCCCAGGGCCAGACGATGGTCGTGGTCGGCGCGGAGCATCCGATCGGGATCATCGGCGTCTCCGATCGCCCCCGCGAGTCCGCGCGCGACGCGGTGCGGATGCTGCGCGACCACGGCGTGAAGCACATCGCGCTCCTGACGGGGGATCACGAGCCCGCGGCGCGCGCGCTCGGCGCCGCCGTCGGCGTCGACGAGGTGTGCGCCGGCCTTCTCCCCTCCGACAAGGTCCTGGCCGTGGAGGGGCTGCGCCGGCGCTTCGGGACGCTGGCGATGGTGGGGGACGGGATCAACGACGCGCCGGCGCTCGCCGCCGCGGACGTCGGGATCGCCATGGGCGTGGCGGGGAGCGACGCGGCGCTCGAAACCGCGGACGTGGCGCTGATGGCGGACGAGTTGCTGAAGATTCCCTACGCGCTCCGCCTGAGCCGCGCGACAGTACGCAACATCCGCGCGAACATCGCGTTCTCCATCGCTCTCAAGGCCGCGTTCCTCGTGATGGCCGTCATGGGGATCGCGACGCTCTGGATGGCCGTCGTCGCGGATATGGGGGCGTCGCTCATTGTCATCGCCAACGCGCTGCGTCTTTTGCGTGAGTGAACGAGCCCACGGCTCAACACAAAGGCCACAAAGGCACAAAGACACGAAGAGACTTTGTGCCTTCGTGTCTTTGTGATCTTCGTGATGAGCCGTCGGCCCCGCTTATGCTTTTCGGTTGGTGAAGAAGTGCTGGTCGACGAACTCGTCGATCGCCGCCTGATCGACCGGATCGACCTTTTCGAACTGCAGCCCCATGCCGACGCGGCGGTCGCTCCACGCGACGCGCGAGTCCCCCTCGACATCCAGCTTCGATCCCGGCAGCCTGAAGCGCACGCGTACCTTGGCGTGCTGCTCGAGCGGGCTCATCGTCCGGATGGCGATCCCCCCCTTGCTCAGGTTCAGCGTCAGCGCCGCGGCGATGGTGTTCCCGAAGCGGTAGGCCACCGGGATCCCGAGCACGACCCGCGGGCTGCCGCGGCGGTTGAAGTTGTCGGGGAACAGATGCGGGGCGAGCGACGGCAGGATGTTCTGCACGGCGCTGTACTCGTTGACGTAGCCGGCGACGCCGAGGCCCGCGAGGTCCTTGACCTCGGCCGCGCTGGCAATCGTGCCGCTGAAGACCAGGATCGGGAGGCGGCCGCCGTCGATCTTCCGGATGGTGCGGACCAGTTCGACCCCCCCGGCGTGGGGCAGGCGCAAGTCGAGCACCAGGAGGTCGATGCTCGCCAGGTCCGAGCGGATGTGCCCGAGGAGCTCCGCGGCGCTCTTCACGGTGACCGCCTTGTGCCCCGCGCCCACGAGCGCCGTGGCGAACCGGTCGCGCACAAACGCGGTATCGTCGGCGACAATGACCGTCTTATTGCTCACAGGCCTGATTGCAGAATTTATCAGGTTCTCGCTATAATCCGAACTCCTATCGTGATCGCCAGGAGCGTATATGGCCAGCTGTCCGGAATGTGACGCCGAGATCGAGGTCGATGAATTCGACGTTGACAAAGGGGATCTGATTAGCTGCCCGGACTGCGGCTCGAACCTCGAAGTGACCGGTATTTCCCCTGTCGAGCTCGAAATGGTGGACGACGAGGACGACGACGAAGACGACCAGAAGGTCGGCGGCGACGACGACGACCCCGGCGACGACGACGACGAGGACGAGGACGAGGACGAGGAGGACGACACGGAGAAAGAAGGCTGGGAGGAGTGAGCCCCGCCGCCCTACAGGAAGGCGGTGCCGATCTGCTCCGGAAGGCCGCGGCGCTCGACGCGCGGCTGAACGCCCTGGGTTCGGTCCTGGTCGCCTATAGCGGAGGCGTCGACAGCGCGTTTCTCGGCATCACCGCGGCCCGCGTTCTGGGCGACCGCGCCATCTGCATCACCGCCGACAGCCCCAGCTACCCGGACCGCCACCGCGACCTCGCGATCGGCACCGCGCGCGCGTTCCATCTGCGCCACGAGATGGTCCGGACCTCGGAAGTCGAGCGCCCCGACTATCGCGCCAATCCGGCGAATCGCTGCTACTACTGCAAGCACGAGCTCTACACGCAGCTGACGGCGATCGCGCGCGCGCGCGGATTCGACGCCGTCGTCGACGGCAGTAACGCCGACGACCGCGGCGACTACCGCCCCGGCCGCGAGGCGGCGCGCGAGTTCGGCGTCCTGAGTCCCCTCGACGAGGTCGGCCTGACCAAGGACGAGATTCGCGAGCTGGCCCGGCGCGCCGGCCTGTCGACGTGGGACGAGCCGGCGTCGGCGTGCCTGTCGTCGCGGATTCCGTACCACTCCGAGGTCACCGAGGAAAAGCTGAAGATCATCGACGCCGCGGAGCGCGTGCTCCGTGACCTGGGCTTCCGCGTGTGCCGCGTCCGCCACCACGACACGATCGCGCGGCTCGAGCTCGGCAGGGACGAGATCGCGCGCGCGCTGGAACCGGAGGTCGCCTCGACCATCGATCGCGAGCTGCGCGCGCTCGGCTACGCCCACGTGACGATCGATCTCCGCGGCTACCGCCTCGGCAGCCTGAACGACGCGCTGCGCCTGCGTCCAGTCTAGTGACACCTAAGCGATCGGCCGTCCTCGCGCTGCTGCTGGTGTTCCTGCTCGCGCATCTCGCGCTCCTCCCGAAAACGCTCGAGGACGTCGACTCCATCAACTTCGCGCTCGGCGTCCGGCAGTTCGACGTCGCGCGGCATCAGCCGCACCCGCCCGGCTATCCCGTGTTCATCGCGCTGTCGAAACTGTCGACGCCCGCGCTGCGCGCGGCCGGCATCGCCGCCGCCGCCCCGCGCGGGCTGGCGATCTGGAGCGCACTCGCGGGCGCCGCGGCGCTGCCCGCGCTCTT
>DAIUEK010000058.1:6231-8311 GCA_036845165.1 Vicinamibacterales bacterium
TTGCTCGTCGCCAGCGGCGGCCTGGCCGCGTACCTCCAGGCGCTCGGCTCGCAGGCCGGCGAAGACTTCTCCGGCGTCGTCATGTTGTGGACAAGTCACACGGCGCGCGTGGCGGTCGGCGCGCTGTTGAACACGTTCATCTGGCCGTGGGACTGGTGGCTCGGGATCGCGATGTGCGTCCTCGCGGCAGGAGGGGCCGCGCGCATCGCGTGGCGCGCGCCGCGCGTGCTGCTCACGATCCTGGTGGCGTTCGCCCCCTACGCGGCCTTCCACCTGCTGTTCCACGAAACCGAGACGACGCGCTACGCCCTGCCGCTCCTGCCGCTCGTCGCGTACCTCGCGATGGCGGCCGTCGAAGGGCTTCCGGCGAAGGCGCTGCCGGTCGCCTCGCTCGGGATCGCGGCGATGTCGCTCATGCAGACGCTGCCCGCATCCGTCCGGTACGCGCGCGACGGCGCGCCGGTGTTTCGCGCCTTCGACGACATGGCCGCCACCGCGCACGGAGGGGATCCCGTCGACCTGATCGCCTTGCACGCCGAGGCGCGGCGCGCGGCCGAGTGGGCGACGCCGATCCTGCCGGCACGCGTGGCCAAGGCGCCGCACGGCCGCGAGTGGCTGACGCTCGTCGCGTTGTGGAAGGCCGAGCCGTCCGCGCGCGTCTGGTTCCTCGCGGATCCGGATCGGACGGATCTGGCGCTGTTCGATCCCCATGCGCGCGACCTCGCGCGGGCCTATCGATGGGGCTTCATCGAGCCGCCGTTTGTCGGCGGCGCCAGACCGGACAACGCGGACTGGTACCACATGCAGGCGCCGAACTGGATGCTCGATCGGGGATGGTCGATCACGGCGGAAGTGGGCGGCGTCACCGCGCGCGACCACACCGGTCCGCCTGCGGCTCCCGTCGTCGCCTGGCTGCGGAGACAGGCGCTGCCGGCAACGGTCCTGCTCGGCGGCCGGCACCTGGGGCCCGGAGGCGCGGACGCCGCCACGCTGGCGGTCACGGTGAACGGCGCGACCGTCGAATCGTTCCCGGTGAAGCCCGGCTTCTTCCTGCGGCAGATTGCGCTGCCCGCTGGCGCCCTCAACGGCGCGTCAGCGTATGTGGCGTTCGAGGTGAAAGCCGACGGCCACGTCTCGCTCGAGCAGTTCGACGCACAGCCCCCCGGCGTGCCGATGTTCGGCTATGACGCCGGATGGCAGGAGCCGGAATACAATCAGTCCACCGGCCGGTCGTGGCGGTGGATGAGCGAGCGCTCGGATCTGTGGGTGCGGCCGGTCGGGCGTCCTGTCACGCTGCGCATGAGCGGCGAAAACCCGCGGCGCTACTACGACGCGGCTCCCCACGTCCGTGTGCTGATTGGGGACCGCGAGGTGGCCGCGTTCGATCCGTCGGCGGACTTCGATCAGACCATCACGCTGCCCGCGGACCTCCTCGACCGCGCGAAGGGTCATGTCCTGTTCGAGAGCTCGAAGTTCTTCGTGCCGGGAGGTGCCGGCGGCGGCGGAGACCAGCGGCACCTGGCCCTTCGGATCTACAAGGTGAGCGTCGAGTAGCCGACCACATCTGCAGAGTCAGGCTCTACGTCTTGTAGGCGTGGAACACCGCTCGATCCTGACGAAAGGCTGAGGCGAGGTCGTTCTTACCTTTGAGGCGATGGTACACGGCACGCGCAGCGCGAAAGGCGGCAGACCCGACTGGCGTCATCGTTTCAACCCGCTTGAATCCAACGCTGTGCAACATGCCGTGAACGGCGGCCACATTGGGACCCCACCAGTTGGTAGGGTCTCCGTTGAGTTCTCGTCCTGGATAGAACGCCACCGCGGGTCTATCAAAGCCGACCATGTCCACAACGGTTTCGACGATAAGGAGATCGCCCGTCACTGAGGCCACGTGCTCCAAGGCGAGCAATGGATTCGGCAGATGGTACAGAACGCCAAGAAACAGAACGATGTCGAACGTCCCGATTCGTTCCGGCGACAGGTCCATGACATCCAGGTCAACATCCTCGACGCGCGAGCCGAGTGCTTCTCGCGCCAATTCGAATCCAGCTTTTCCCTGTCCCGTTCCCCATCCCAGACC
>DAIUEK010000059.1:0-3216 GCA_036845165.1 Vicinamibacterales bacterium
CCTTTACTGTCACGTACGATCTCACGCAGAGCGCGCGGAGGTGCAGAGAACGCAGAAGAAAACTCTTAGGTCTCTGCGCGCTCGGCTCCTCTGCGCGCTCCGCGTGAGATCGTCGTGACAAGCATCATGTACAAGTCGAAGCCGTTCACATACCGGGAGGCGTAAACCGTCCGTCCGCGGCCAGCCAGCCGCCGTCCACAAAGATAATCGATCCGGTCACGTAGCTGGCCGCATCGGATGCCAGGAAGACCGCCGCCCCGACGAGCTCGTCGGCACGTCCCCACCGGTTGAAGACGCTCTTCGCGGCGTAGGCGTCGTACCACTCCTTGTTGGCCTTGATCGGCGCCGTCAGCGGCGTTTCGATCACGCCGGGTCCGATCGCGTTCACGCGCACGCCATACGGGCCGAACTCGGCCGCCGCCGTCCTCGCGAGCTGCACGATACCGGCCTTCGTCGCGGCGTACGCGCTCTGGCCGGGCTCCACGACCTGCGAGCGGATCGACGAGAAGAGGATGATGCTGCCCTTCTTGCGCGCCGTCATCACGCGGCCGGCGGCGCGCAGGACGTTGAAGTTCCCCTTGATGTTGACGTCCAGCACGCGCGAGAGCTCTTCGTCCGTGTACTTCAGGATCGGCTTGCGGACGTTGATGCTGGGCGTGCAGATCGCGATGTCCACGCCGTACTTGACGTTGACCTTGTCGAACGCGCGCTCGACCGCCGCGCCGTCGCGGATGTCGAGGGGCCCGGCCTCGCTCTGGCCCCCATCGCTTGCCGCCTGCTGCGCGACGCGGCGCGCCGCCTCTTCGTTGAGGTCGAGGCAGATGACGCGCGCCCCCTGTTTCGCGCACCCGAGCGCGACCGCTTCACCGATACCCGAGCCGGCGCCGATGACGATCGCCGTTTTTCCGCTCAGATCGAACAAATCTTTGTTGCTCATTCGACACCCCGTTGAGAAAACACCAACGACACGATCGCGAACGCCCCGGCCGCCGCCGCCAGCCCGCACATCGCGGGCGTGAAGAGGCCGATCGGTTTGCCGCCGTTCCAGAGCTGCAGGGCCACCACCGTGATGACGCCACCCGCAATCGCGGCGAGCGCGTCGAGGGCCCGCGGGCGGCGCAGGTACAGGCCGGCGACGACGGGCACGAAGAGGCTGACCCCCACGAGCGTGTAGAAGACGGCGAGCGCGTCGACGATCGTCTTCGACAGGAACGCGACCACCACGGCGGCCACGCCGCCGAACACGGACGCGGCGCGCGCCACCGTCACGACCTGGCGGTCTGATGCCGCCGGATTGACGAAGCGCTTGTAGAGATCCTGCGACAGCGACGTCGCGAGCATGAAGAGGATCGCGTCCGAGGCGCTGACTTCGGCCGAGAACACGGCCGCCAGGCCAAGCGCGCCCACCCAGAACGGCAGATCGTGCATGAAGAGCATCGGCAGCGCCAGTTCGTGGTTCGGCAGGCCCGGATGGAGCACCAGCGCGGACATGCCGAGCAGGACAGGGACGATGGCATAACCGATCAGGCAGAGGGCGTTCAGGCCGACGCCCAGGCGCACCGTGCGATCGTCGCGGGCGCCGTAGACCTTCTGCAGAAGGCCGGGCGAGATCACGAAGTTCGGCCCGAGCATGGCGACGTAAATCCACCCCGACGAGCCGTGCCGCCAGAAGTTCCACATCTCCGGCGCCCGGACCGCCGCATGGAGGCCGTCCAGCCCGCCGACCAGCCGCAGCACGAACGGGAGCGCGATCGCGAACCCGAGCAGCTTCACCGACAACTGGACGACGTTCACGACGGCCGACGACTTCAGGCCGCCCGCGCCGAAATACGCCGTCACGACGAACGCGCCCAGCGCGCATCCCGCGATCTTGGGGATGCCGATGACGACGTTCAGGATCCAGGCGATGCCGATCAACTGGCCGGCGAGGATGGCGACCGTGCCGACCCAGAGGAGCGCCGCTACCGTCGCGCGCACGCGCCGGTCGTAGCGCCATTCGAGAAAATCCCCGACCGTCTTCAGATCGTATTCGGCGGCAATGCGGCGGATGCGCGGCCCGACCCACAGCGCGAGCGCCACGGAGCCGAGCCCCGCGGACCCGACCCACCAGATGGCGGCCATCCCGTCGCGATAGCCGAGACCGGTCGCGCCGATGGTGGAGCCGCTGCCGATGTTCGCCGCGAGGAACGTGGCGAACAGCAGGCCGGGGCCGAGATTGCGACCGGCGACGAAGAAGTCGCTCGATCCGCGCACTCTCCGCGCCACCCACAGCCCGAGCGCTATCTGCGCGACGGAGTACACGACGATGATGATCAGGTACGCCATGGGGAATCAGAACGTCGGCGGCGTGTTGATCCAGAGCAGCGCCGCCTCGGTCTCACCCGGGTTGAACCACCGGTGGCCGTGCATGCTCTCGAACCAGAAACTGTCGCCCGCCTGCAGCACGAAGCACTGCAGCTCGTCGAGCCACATCTCGAGTGTGCCGGAGACCATGTAGATGAATTCTTCCCCCTGGTGCGAATAGGCGCCGTCGCTGCCGGCGAGCGGCGCGACGCGGAACAGCATCGACTGCAGCATCGGCGCGCCGGTCGAGAGCAGCTCCATGCGCACGCCCGGGTGCACGTCCAGCACCCGCCGCTCGTTCGGTTTCACGAGACGCCCGTGGTGGGTCGGCGTCTGGAAGAGCTCCATCACCGTCGTCCCGTAGGAGGTCGCGAGCCGCTGCAGCGTCGCGACGGACGCGTTGGCCTGCGATCGTTCGAGCGAGCTGAGGAACCCCGCGGAAATGCTCGCCGCGCCCGCGGCCTCGGCGAGCCCCATGTCGCGCCGCTGCCGCATGCGTCTCAGCAGCGGACCGAGCTGCCTCGGCGCGGCACGCGCGCGGGGCTTGATGGCGCTCCCCAGCTCGCGCTTGATCCCCGGCACGTTCAGCCGCTGGACGTCGCGCAGGTATTTGATCCGCTTCAGGACCTTCAGGATTTCCGGGCTGTAGAGCCGGTACCGCCCGTTGCTTCTGACCGGGCTGACGAGACCGACGTTCTCCCACAGCCGGAGCGTGGACGGACTCACACCCAGGATGCGCGCGGTCCGACCGACCGTGAGAAAGCCGTACCCGGCGGGCTCGGCCTGACGCCGGCGGGGGGTCGGCCGCGCGCCGCGGCCGCGTGGAGATGCCTTGGCCATGATAGAGAAAGCGGATCGTAGTGCATGCCCTGG
>DAIUEK010000059.1:3316-6191 GCA_036845165.1 Vicinamibacterales bacterium
TCATCGGCGACACGCTCGCCAGATGCGACTTCGAGGTCGAGTACCACCCGGCGGTGGGGCGGCCGGAACACACCCCTGCCCATCCGCGCATCAACGTCGTGGGCACGAGGCGCGGGCGGACGCTGCGACCGCTCGTCCATCTCAACGGTCACTTCGACGTCGTCCCCGCCGGCGCCGGGTGGACGGTGGATCCGTTTGGCGGCGAGGTCCGGGACGGACGGGTCTGGGGACGCGGGTCGTGCGACATGAAGGCCGGGATCGCCGCGGCGGTGTTCGCCGCGGAAGCGATCCGCCGGTCCGGGGTCGCGTTGAACGGGAGCGTGGAGATCAGCGGGACCGTCGACGAGGAGAGCGGGGGCTTCGCCGGCGTCGCCTGGCTCGCGCACCACGGCCGCATCAGCGCGGACCGCACGGACTTCGCGATCATCCCGGAGCCCCTCTACGTCGATCGCATCTGCATCGGCCACCGCGGCGTCTACTGGTTCGAAGTGCAGACGAACGGGCGCATCGCGCACGGCAGCATGCCGTTCCACGGCGTCAACGCGGTCGAGCACATGGGCCTGCTCCTCGAGCGCATCCACGCCGACCTGCAGCCGCGGCTGGCCTCGCGCACGACCGCCGTACCGGTCATTCCGCCGGGCGCGCGGCATGCGACGCTCAACATCAACGGCATCGAGGGGGGCCAGCCCGTCGACGGCATCCAGACACCCTGCGTGGCGGACCGCTGCCGCGCCGTGTTCGATCGGCGGTTCCTGCTCGAGGAGGGGTTCGACGCGACGAAGGCGGAGATCATCGAGATGCTCGACGGCCTCGCGCGCTCGGTGCCGGACTTCAAATACGAGATTCGCGACCTGATGGTCGTGCACCCGACAAAGACTCCGGACGGGTCTCCCGTCGTCAGCGCGCTCGAACGGGCGCTGCACCGCGTCCTCGGCCGGAGCGGCGGCCTCGTCGCCAGCCCCGGCACCTACGACCAGAAGCACTTTGCCCGGATCGCCGGCGTCCCCCACTGCGTCGCGTACGGGCCCGGCATCCTCGATCTCGCGCACCAGCCGGACGAGTACTGCGACGTGTCCGATCTCATGAACGCTACGAAGGTCATCGCCCTGGCCGTGCTGGAACTGACGCAGACGGCCTAGTCCCTGGTCCCTGGTCCCTGGTCCCTGGTCCCTGGTCCCTGGTCCCTAGTCGTCCGTTCCCGTCCGTTGTCACAGTTGAATTGTTGACAGCCTTACACGTTTCATGTAAAAGCTGCGACGTTCCCGATACTTCCATCGAGCATACGAGGAGATTTCATGTTCACGACACGCGCACGACGGGCCGTCCTGTTCTGCGTGGCCGTATTGATCTCTCTGTTGCCGGCCCAGGCCTTCGCCCAGGCGACGGGCAGCATCTCGGGGCTCATTACCGACCAGTCGGGCGCGGTCATGCCGGGCGTGACCGTCGAAGCGACAAACGCCGCGACCGGCCAGGTCCGGAACAGCGTCACCGGCGCGGACGGGTTCTATACGCTCCCGCTGCTCCAGCCCGGCACGTACGACGTGAAGGCCACGTTGACCGGGTTCAAGCCGATCGTCCGCAAAGGGATGCAGGTGTCGGTCGGCGACACCAGCCGCGTGGATATCAAGCTCACGGTCGGCGGGGTCGAGGAGAGCGTGACCGTGTCGGGCGAGGCGCCGCTGGTGGAAACGTCGCACGCGACGCTCGGCATCGTCATCGACCAGCAGAAGGTCGTCGAGCTGCCGCTCAACGGCCGCAACTTCACGCAGCTCGGCACCCTGATTCCGGGCGTTGTCGCTCAGCCGGGGGGGCTTGGCGGCGCGTCGGGTGACGCGACGCCGGGCGGCTTCGGGACGGCGACCGCGGGGTTCAACGTCAACGGCATGCGCAGCCAGTCGAACAACTTCCTGCTCGACGGCGCCAGCAACAACGACACGTTCAACACCGGCTTCGTCATGCGGCCGCCGCCGGACGCCATCCAGGAATTCAAGATCCAGACCCACTCGTACAACGCCGAATTCGGCCGGAACGCCGGGTCGGTCGTCAACGTGGTGACCAAGGGGGGCACCAACACCCTGCACGGTGCGGCGTGGGAGTTCAACCGGGACGACTCGCTGCAGGCGCGCAACTTCTTCGCGGCCCCCGCGCCCGCGGCGAAGCCGAAGCTGAAGCAGAACCAGTTCGGCGGCAGCGCCGGCGGCCCCATCATGAAGAACAAGCTCTTTGTCTTTGGCTACTACGAGGGCTACCGCAACACGCACGGCAACACCAGCAACGTGGTCGTGCTGTCGGATGCCCAGCGCAAGGGCGACTTCTCCGGCGGGGCGACGATCAAGGATCCGCTCACCGGCCTGGCCTTCCCCGGCAACGTGATTCCGGCGGATCGCATCAGCCCGGCGTCGCTCAAGCTGATCAACCAGTTCGTGCCCCGCGCGAACACGGGGCTTAACCGCTACATCGTGTCACCGGATACGACGGACAACCGCGACGCGATCGGCACGCGGTTCGACTACCAGTTGAGCCAGAAGCACTCGGTCCTGGGCCGCTATCTGTTGACGAAGACCGATGCCGCGACGCCGGCGATCACGACCGCGATCGGCAACACGCCGAAGGCCACCCTGAGCGACTACATGGGGTCCGATACGTTCATCTTCACCCCGCACGCCATCAACGTCGCGCGGTTCTCGTACAACCGGATCGACGCGCATCCGGCCGTGACGAGCGGGCTGAAGAATGAGGACTTCGGCATCAACGTGCCGAACACCAACGCGCTGGCGGCGGGCCTCGCCTCGATTTCCATCAGCGGGTTCTTCTCCCTCGGCGACGCGCAGCAGCCGTTCGTGAAGCGCGTCAACGAAGTGTTCCAGTACACCGA
>DAIUEK010000059.1:6201-8176 GCA_036845165.1 Vicinamibacterales bacterium
GTACACCGACGACTTCACGTGGACCCGCGGCAACCACGGCCTGAAGTTCGGCGTGGACATCCGCAAGGAACACATGGTGATCGCGTTCATCAATCGCCCGAACGGCGACTTCACGTTCAACGGCGTCAACTCGGGGAACGCCGCGGCGGACTTCCTCCTGGGCCTCCCCTCGCAGTTCCGCCGGACGACGACGAACCAGGCGCAGGACGGCATCGGGTGGCTCTATTCCACCTACGCGCAGGACGAGTGGCGCGTGGGCACGCACGTGACCGTGAATGCGGGCGTGCGCTACGAGCTGTCGAAGCCGTTCGTGGACGCGAACGACGCGCTGAACGCGTTCCACCCCGGCGTCCAGTCGGTGCGCTTCCCGTCCGCGCCCGCGGGCCTCGTGTATCCGGGGGACCCCGGCGTCCCGCGCGGCACGTATGCGACCGACAAGAACAACTTCGCGCCGCGCCTCGGCGTGGTGTGGGATCCGCAGGGGACCGGCCGGACGACGATCCGCGGTGCGTGGGGCGTCTTCTACGACGCGCTCGCCGGGCAGGGAGACTTCTTCCAGAACGGCGTCCTCGCGCCGCCGTTCACGCCGCTCGTCGAAGTCAACTCTCCCCCCGCGTCCATCACGCTGTCGAACCCGCTCTCGGCCATCACCGGAGGGGCCACGCTCTTCCCGCCGGGCCTGACGATCATCGGCTGGGGCCAGGATTTCCAGACGCCGTACGCGTATCACTTCAACGCCACGGTGCAGCACCAGGTCGGCAACATGCTGGGGCTCGAGGCCGGCTACGTCGGCTCGCGCGGCCGGCACCTGCCCATATTCATCGAGGTCAACCCCGGGCTGTTTACGCCGGGCCAGACCACCGTGGGGGCGCGCCTCTTCCCGGCGTTCGCGCTGGTGCGGCCGACCTTCTCGGTCGCCAAGTCCGACTACAACTCGTTCCAGACGAGCGCCCGGATGCGTCCGACGCGGGGGCTCAATTTCCTCGCGTCGTACACCTACGGCCACGCGAAGGACCACGTGTCGGGCCTGAACATCGGCGGCGACCCGCGGCCGGTGCTGCCGGTGACCATCGGCGACCAGGCGTCGTTCGATAACGCGCTGTCGTACGAATGGGCGGACGCGCTGTTCGACGTCCGCCACCGCTTCGTCGTCAGCTTCGGCGCCGAACTGCCGACGCCGCACAAGATGGGCGCGGTGATGGAGCACGTCATCGGCGGCTGGCAGCTGAATGGCATCGTCCAGAAGCAGACCGGCTTCCCGCTGTCGGTGACCAACGCACAGCTGGACATCCGCTTCCTGACGAACCGTCCGGACGCGACGTGCGATCCGAACGCCAACGCGCCGAACACGACGGACCAGTGGTTCAACACGTCGTGCTTCGTCGCGCGCCCGCTGGCGCAGACCGGCGACCGGCCCGGCAACGCCGGCCGCAACAGCATCCGTGGTCCGGGTTTCGCCGAGACCGATCTCTCGCTCTTCAAGAACGTCGAGTTCGGCGGGAACCGCCGGATCCAGATCCGGATCGAGGCCTTCAACCTGCTCAACCAGGCGCACTTCAACCAGCCGAGCGGCGCGATCAACACGGCGAACTTCGGCAAGATCACGTCCGCGGCCGACGGCCGGGTCGTGCAGCTTGGGTTGAAGTTCCTTTTCTAGCCACGGGGGCTCCAGAGATATCCGCCACAGATAAACACGGATAAACACAGATTCCTTTTCTGTATTCGTCTGTGTTTGTCTGTGGCGGTATCGTTCCGTGTTCGTCTGTGACCCGTTTTCGGTGGCGGTATGCTGTAACTGGCGGTGTTTATGATGCTCAGGAAGAACATGCTCCCGGCTCTCTTCGTAGCCATGGCGATCGCTGCAGCGGCTGTGGCTCCCAGTGCGCAGGCGCCGGCTGGGCAGACGCCGCCGGGCGGCGGACGCGGGCAGCAGGCGCAGCCCGCGCCCGACGCCAAGGCCTCGACGTTCGCCAAG
>DAIUEK010000060.1:0-8135 GCA_036845165.1 Vicinamibacterales bacterium
TCGTGGTATAACTTGATGTTTTTGTGCCGTTTGTCCCTCGTCGGGTCCACGTGGTCCCGGTGTGCGGCTCGCGGATTCGCACACGGGTGGGAGGTGCTCGCACGTGCTCCCAGGTCTCGCTGTCTTCTGGGTCATCGTCATCGTCCTGCTGCTGGCGTTCGTGCTGGACCGCGGCCTGTTCCGTCCCCTGGGCCGCGTGATGCGCGAGCGCGAGACGGCTATCCGCGCCGCGCAGGAACTCGCGCAGGCATCGGCCACCCGCGCGCGCGAGGTCGCCGCCGAGTTCGAGCAGCGGACCAAGGCAGCGCAGGCCGAGGTCTACCGCGAGATGGACGAGAACCGTCGTCAGGCCAACGAGCAGCGAGCCGCGCTCATGGCGCAGACGCGTCAGGAAGTGGACGCGCAGGTGGCCGACGCGAGCGCGCGCCTCAAGGCCCAGGCGGCGGAGGCGCGGGCGCAGCTCGAGAAGGAGGCCGATGCTCTCGGCGAGGCGATCGTCGAACGCGTGCTCGATCGGAAAGCGTCGTGACCCGTTGACCCGCACGACTTCACGATTCCTGCCGTCGCTGTTGTTCGGGGCTGACCGCCGCCGCACGTTCCGGGTGTCGATCGTGGTGGTGGCGGTGGTCTGGATGATCTGTGCCTGGCCGGACGTGGGCCACGCCCGCCAGTCCGCCGAGCCGGCGCAGCCGACCGCGGCGGCCGCCGAAGGCAAAGGCGAGCATGTCGAATCGCCCTGGGCGCTCGCTGCTCGTCTCTTCAACTTTGCGATCCTCGCTGGCGCCCTCGTCTACTTCCTCCGTTCGCCGCTCGTCGGCTATCTCGAACAACGAGGCGTGCACGTGCGGAGCGAGCTGACGAAGGCCGCCGATCTGCGGAGAGACGCCAGCGCCCAACTCGAGCAGATCGAGGCGAGGCTGAAGGGGCTGCCCGGCGAAGTCGAGGCGCTGAAACGCCGGGGCGCGGAAGAAATTGCCGCTGAAGGGTCGCGCATTCATGCGCTCGCGGAGACGGAGCGGCGGCGCCTGCTCGACCAGGCGACGCGCGAGATTGAGACGCAGCTCCGCATCGCGGAGCGGGACCTGAAGAAATGCGCGGGCGAGCTGGCGGTGGATGTGGCGACCGAGCGCGTGAAGCGGACGATCACCGTCCGCGACCACGCAAGGCTCGTCGATCGTTACGTGGAACAGGTGCGGCACTGATGCAGCCACCGAACGCCGAAAGAGGCCGGAGAGGATGATCGCGTGACCAACCGTAGTTTGGCCGCCCGCTACGCCAGGGCGCTGCTCGACGTGAGCCGGAAGGAAGGGGACCCGGTGGAGGCCGAGCGCGACCTCTCGGCGTTCGTGTCGCTTGCCGCCGGCCACCCGCAGCTGGGCCGGGCGCTCGTGAACCACTCGATCCCGGCGCCGCGCAAGACGGCGCTCGTCAGCGAACTCCTCGCGCGCCTCGCGACCACCCCGATCGTCCGCAAGTTGCTCGTGATGCTGGCCGAACGCGACCGGATGGTGCTGCTGCCCGGCCTGCTCGACGACTACCGCCGCCGCCTGATGGATTTCCAGAACATCGTCCAGGCCGAGATGACGAGCGCCGTGCCGTTGCCTGCGGACACGGTGCAGGCAATCGAGCGCGCGATCGCGGAGCGCACCGGCCGCACGGTGTCGATGACGGCCGGCGTGGACGAGTCGCTCCTCGGCGGCGTCGTGACGCGGATCGGCAGCGTCGTGTACGACGGCAGCGTGAGGCGGCAGCTCGAGAAGATGAAGGACGCGTTGACCAGCGCGACGTAGACACCTATGCACATCAAAGCCGAAGAAATCTCCAAGATCATTCGCGACAAGATTGGCAGCTACGCGGTCGACGTGGATGTCGCCGAGGTCGGCACGGTCGTCTCCATCGGCGACGGCATTGCGCGCGTCCACGGCATCGAGCGGACGATGGCCGGCGAGATGATCGAGTTCCCGCACGGCGTCTTCGGCATCGCGCTCAACCTCGAGGAGGAGAGCGTCGGCACCGTGCTGCTCGGCGAGTACCGCGAGATCAAGGAGGGCGATCCGGTCAAGCGCACGGGGCGCATCATCTCGGTGCCGGTCGGCGAGGAGTTGCTCGGGCGCGTAGTCAACCCGCTCGGCCAGCCGATCGACGGCAAGGGGCCGATCGCGACCAAGCAGTTCTTTCCGATCGAGCGCATCGCGCCGGGCGTCGTCGACCGCCAGCCGGTGCGCGAGCCTGTGCAGACCGGGCTGAAGGCGATCGACTCGATGATCCCGATCGGCCGCGGCCAGCGCGAGCTGATCATCGGCGACCGCCAGACGGGGAAGACGGCGATTGCGATCGACACGATCGTCAACCAGAAGGGGCAGGACGTCATCTGCATCTACAACGCGATCGGGCAGAAGACGTCCACGATCGCGCACGTCGTGAAGACGCTCGAGGGAGCCGGCGCGATGGAGTTCTCGATCGTCGTGGCGGCCGCCGCGGCCGACCCGGCGCCGATGCTCTACATCGCGCCGTACGCCGCGTGCACGATGGGCGAGTTCTTCCGCGACAGCGGGCGCCACGCGCTGTGCGTCTACGACGACCTCTCGAAGCACGCGCAGGCCTACCGCGAGATCTCGCTGCTGCTGCGGCGGCCGCCGGGCCGCGAGGCGTACCCAGGCGACGTCTTCTACCTGCACTCGCGGTTGCTCGAGCGCGCGGCAAAGATGAAAATAGAGCTGGGCGGCGGGTCGCTGACGGCGCTGCCGATCATCGAGACGCAGGCGGGCGACCTGTCGGCCTACATCCCGACGAATGTCATCTCGATTACCGACGGCCAGATCTTCCTCGAGAGCGACCTGTTCAACCAGGGGCAGCGCCCAGCGGTGAACGTCGGCCTGTCGGTGTCGCGCGTCGGCGGGTCGGCGCAGGTGAAGGCGATGCGGCAGGTGGCCGGCCGCCTCCGCCTCGACCTGGCGCAGTACCGCGAGCTCGCGGCGTTCGCGCAGTTCGCGAGCGACCTCGACAAGGCGACGCAGGATCAGCTCAACCGCGGCAAGCGGCTGATGGAGATCCTCAAGCAGGCGCAGTACCAGCCGCTGTCGGTCGAAAAGCAGGTGCTCATCATCTACGCCGGCACGAACGGCTATCTCGATCCGATCGACGTGTCCGACGCGCTGACGTACGAGGTGGAGCTGTTCCGGTTCATCGAGACCAGACACCCCGGCATCCTCACCACCCTTCGCGAGAAGAAGGTGATCAGCGACGAGCTGAAGGCCGAGATCGGCGGCGCCCTGAAGGAGTTCGGCGAGCAGTTTCTCGCCGCCCGCAAGGCTGCGTAGCCACCGATGCCATCACTGATTGATATCCGCCGCCGGATCCGCGCCGTCAAGTCGACGCAACAGATCACCAAGGCCATGAAGATGGTGGCCGCGGCGAATCTGCGCCGCTCGCAGGAGCGGATGCTCAACGCGCGTCCCATGGCGCGGCAAATCGTGCGCGTGCTGTCCGACCTGGCCGCGCGCGTGGATCCGTCCACGCACCCGCTGCTCGCCCAGCCGGACCTGAGCGACGGCGACCAGGTGCTGCTGATCGTGCTGACGGCCGACAAGGGGATGTGCGGCGGGTTCAACGCGAGCATCATCCGCGCCGCCTCCAACTACATCGTCGAGCACCGGGCGCAGGAGGTGACGCTGGGCGTGATCGGGCGTCGCGGGCGTGACTTCTTCCGCCGCCGCGGGTACCCGACGCGCTTCGATCTGGTGAACTTCACGCGCAAGCCCGGCTACGAGCACGCGCAGGCGATTGCCCGCGAAGTGATCGCCGCGTTCACGTCGCGCAAGGCGGACCGCGTCTTCCTTGCGTACAACGAGTTCAAGTCGGTGCTGCAGCAGCGGATCGTCATCAACCAGTTGCTGCCGATGCCCAAGGCGCACTTCGAGCAGGGCGACCCGACGGCCATGGTGGACTACCTGTTCGAGCCGTCGCCGCAGCGGATCTTCGACGAGGTGCTGCCGCGGCTGGTGGAGTTCGAGATCTTCACGGCGCTGCTCGAGTCGGCTGCCGCGCAGAACGCGGCGCAGATGGTGGCGATGGACAACGCCACGAAGAATTCCGGCGAGGTGATCGACGCGCTGACGCTGACGATGAACAAGGTGCGGCAGGCGGCGATCACGAGGGAGATCATCGAGGTGGTTTCGGGCGCGGAGGCGCTGTAGACGCGGACCCCTTTCGCGAGCTAGCGATTTCACATGGAACAGACCTCTTCTCAGCACCCCGGTAGAGTCGTGTCCGTCATCGGCCCCGTCGTCGACCTCGAGTTCGAGAGCGGGCACCTCCCGGCCATCTACAACGCCGTCCGCGTGGTGTCGGACGGCGCCGAGGGCTCGACACCATTCGACGTCATCCTCGAGGTGGAGCAGCACCTGGGCGAGAACCGCGTGCGGACGGTCGCAATGGAGCCGACCGACGGCATGCAGCGGGGCATGAAGGCGATCGATCTGGGCGAAGGCATCACGGTGCCCGTCGGCCCCGAAACGCTCGGCCGCGTGCTGGACGTCCTCGGCCGCCCGGTGGACTTCCCCGACAAGCCGGTGAACGCGAAGGAGCGCTGGCCGATCCACCGCGCCGCGCCCGCGCTGGTCGACCAGTCCACCGAGTTGCAGATGTTCGAGACCGGAATCAAGGTTATCGACCTGATCGAGCCGTACCTGAAGGGCGGCAAGATCGGGTTGTTCGGCGGGGCCGGCGTCGGCAAGACGGTCATCATCCAGGAACTGATCCACAACATCGCGCTGAAGCACGGCGGCGTGTCGGTGTTCGGCGGCGTCGGCGAACGCACGCGCGAGGGAAACGACCTCTGGCTCGAGTTCCAGGAGAGCGGCGTCATCGTCGCCGGCGACCCGACCAAGTCGCGCTGTACGCTGGTGTACGGGCAGATGACGGAGCCGCCTGGCGCGCGGTTGCGCGTCGGCCTGAGCGCGCTGACCACGGCCGAGTACTTCCGCGACGCGGAAGGGAAGGACGTGCTGCTGTTCATCGACAACATCTTCCGCTTCACGCAGGCCGGCTCCGAAGTGTCGGCCCTGCTCGGCCGCATGCCGTCCGCGGTCGGCTACCAGCCGACGCTGCAGACGGAAATGGGCGAACTGCAGGAGCGGATCACGTCCACGCGCAAGGGGTCGATCACGTCGGTACAGGCGATCTACGTGCCCGCCGACGACTACACGGACCCCGCGCCGGCCACCACGTTCGCCCACCTCGACGCGACCACGAACCTGTCGCGGGCGATCGTGGACCGCGGCATCTACCCGGCCGTCGATCCGCTGGCGTCCTCGTCGCGCATCCTCGACCCGCACGTCGTCGGCGAGGAGCACTACCACGTGGCCCGCCAGGTGAAGCAGGTGCTGCAGCGCTACAAGGACCTGCAGGACATCATCGCGATTCTGGGCATCGACGAGCTGTCGGAAGACGACAAGCTGGCCGTGACGCGCGCCCGCAAGATCGAGCGGTTCCTGTCGCAGCCGTTCTTCGTCGCCGAGCAGTTCACCGGCACGCCGGGAAAGTACGTGCCGATTGCCGACACGATCCGGGGCTTCACGGAGATCATCGAGGGCAAGCACGACGCACTGCCAGAGCAGGCGTTCTACATGGTCGGCACGATCGAAGAGGCGGTGGAACACGCGGCCCAGATGAAAGCGAGCTAGGACATGGCACTTCCCGCGCACCTGGCCCTCGAGATCGTCACGCCCGACCGGGCGATCGTCCACGACAGCGTGGACGAAGTCCAGGTGCCGGGCTCGGAAGGCTACTTCGGCGTGCTGCCGGGGCACACGCCGATGCTCGCCATGCTGCAGGTCGGGCAGCTCTGGTACCGGAAGGGCAGCGAGAAGTTCTACCTGTCGGTCGCGTTCGGCGTGGCCGAAGTGATGCCGGATCGCGTCATCATCCTCGCGGACATCGCCGAGCGCGCCGAGGAGATCGACGTGGATCGCGCGCAGTCGGCGCTCCACCGGGCCGAGCAGAACATGGCCACACGCGACCAGGATCTCGAGCGCGCCCGCGTATCGCTGCTCAAGGCCATCTCCCGGTTGAACGTGGCCCACAGGGCGCGCACCCGCGGATAACAATAGGAGTCAGGAATCCTCCACCCCGGATTCGGCACAGTCATGCCGCTGTTCTTTTCTGCAGCCACACACATAGGCGTCCGCCGCGAGTCCAACGAAGACAGCTACTGCGCCCGCCCGGACCTCGGGCTGTTCGCCGTCGCTGACGGTGTCGGCGGGTACGAGGCGGGCGAAGTGGCGTCCCGCGCGGCGACCGAGGCGATCGAGCAGGCGATTGCCGAGACCCAGGGCTGGACCGAGGACACCACCTGGCCGTTCGAGTACCAGGCGGCGCTCGGTCTCGACGGCAACCGACTGAACTGGGCGCTCCATCTCGCGAACGTGCGCCTTCGGACCGAGATCGAGTCGGCGCGCGGGCGGCAGGGGATGGCGACGACAATCGCCGCGGCGCTGTTCGAGGGAGACGCGAACGGCGTGCGCGAGCCGATTCGCGGCGCGACCATCGGGCACATCGGCGACAGCCGGGTCTATCGGTGGCGCGCGGGGCAGCTCGACCGGCTGACGCGCGACCACTCGTGGGTCGAAGAGCAGGTGCACGCCGGCGCGCTCACCGAGTACGAGGCGCGGCGGCATCCTCGCCGGAACCTCCTGACGCGCGCGCTGACGGGAGGCGCGGAACCGCAGGCCGAGTTCGGCTGGGCGCCGCTCGCCGCTGGAGACGCGCTGCTGCTGTGCAGCGACGGCCTGTTCGGCGTCCTCTCGGACGCCCAGATCGCCGGCATTCTCGTGCAGGACGAATCGCATGCGACCCACGCCGCGTCGAGCGACACGATCTGCGACGCGCTGGTGCACGCGGCGAACCTCGGCGGGGGCCCGGACAACATCACGGCGATCCTGGTGAGGTTGTAGGAATGTTTCACAATCTCGCTCAACTGATTCGCTACCGCGGTCTGATCGAGAGCCTGGTCGCCCGCGAACTGAAGGCGCGCTACCGAGGGTCGGTGCTCGGCTTCTTCTGGTCGTTCATCAACCCGCTGCTGTTGCTGCTGGTCTACTCGTTCGTCTTCGAGTTCGTCCTGCCGAACAGGTCCCCCGAGAAGCCGTACGCGCTCTTCCTGTTCTGCGGCCTCCTGCCGTGGACCTGGTTCTCCTCGTCGGTCCTCGAAGCGTCGGGTGTCCTGATTTCAAGCGGCAACCTGATCAAGAAAGTCCTCTTCCCGGCCGAAGTGCTGCCCATCGTCACCGTCCTGTCGAACATGGTGCACTTCCTGTTCGGGCTGCCAATCCTCGTGGGGTTCCTGATCTATTACCGGCGGCCGCTGGAACTGCCCGAGATCTTGTGGTTCCCGGTGGTGCTGCTGACGCAGTTGATCCTGACGACGGGGATGGCGTTGATCGTGTCGGCGCTGACGGTGCACTTCCGCGACCTCAAGGACATCCTCGGAAACCTGATGACCTTCTGGTTCTTCGCCACACCGATCATCTACCCGATGACCGGTGTGGAGAAGGGCTCGCTGCAGCACACGCTGCTGAACCTGAACCCATTCACGCACCTGGCCATTTCGTACCAGGAACTGCTGTTCTACCCGGGCAACCCGCCGGGGCCGTTCGGCCACTGGCGCGGCCTGGTGATCCTGCTGTTCGCGTCGATCGGTCTGTTTCTCTTCGGGTACTTCTTGTTCGACCGGTTGCGCGACTCGTTCGCCGAAGAAGTGTGAGATCCGGTCCGGGGTGTTCCTACTGACATGCTTGCGATAGAAGCGTCCGGCGTCACCAAGGTCTATCGGCGGTTCAGCAACCGTCGGCAGTTCGCAACCCTCAAGAGCGCGCTGCTCAAGGGGACCCTCCTGCGCGACCTGCACCCCGACGAGACCTTCGCCGCCCTGCGCAACGTCTCGTTCGCGGTGCCTCAGGGGAGCACGTACGGCATCATCGGCCGGAACGGGTCTGGCAAGAGCACGATGCTCAAGCTCGTGGCCGGCATCACCAAGCCGACCGAGGGCAGCGTGCGCGTCGAGGGACGTATCTCGGCGCTGATCGAGCTGGGCGCCGGCTTCCACCCCGAGATCTCCGGGCGCGAGAACGTCTTCA
>DAIUEK010000061.1:0-2223 GCA_036845165.1 Vicinamibacterales bacterium
CCTCAATAGTGAACACAGACGTCTGGTGTTGGCGACCAATTCCTCAATCGACCATCGCCATTCCGTGCAATCTTCATTGGACAATCACCAATCGCCCATGAGCCGGCGACCGCGCTGATTTTTCGGTTTTGAAACGGCTTCTGAACTAACGGTCGCCTGCGACCGCGTGGACGGCGTCGGGCTTTTGGCGCGGCGCCTCGGCGACGAGCGTGGCGGACAGGCGCGTCAGCAGCGCATCGCGCGACGAGCGGAACGTCGCGAGCTGCACGGCGGGAATCGGCTCGCCGGGCGCCTGCCGCGAGTGCACGGCCACCGGATTCACGAAGGCGCCGCTGCGCTTGAGCCGGTAGTCGAGGTGCGGGCCGGTCGCCGATCCCGTCATGCCGACGCGGCCAATCAACTGTCCCTGCGCCACATGCGCGCCGGCGCGCACGCCGGCGCCGAACGCCGACAGGTGCAGGTAATAGGTTTCGAACCCGCCCTGGTGTTTCAGGTGCACCATGTTGCCGCCGGCGCCGCTGTAGGCGGCAGACACCACCACGCCTGTCGCCACCGCGACGACCGACGATCCCGTCGGCGCGCCGTAGTCCACGCCGAGATGCGCCTTGTAGACCTGGTCGATCGGATGCAAACGGTGCGTCGAGAAGGCTGAGGTGACGCGCGGCTCGAACTTCAGCGGAGACTTCAGGAAGAAGCGCTTCAGCGAACGGCCGTTGTCGTCGTAGTACGCGGGCTTCCCCGTGCCGGGATCGACAAAGCGGAACGCCTGCATGTGCCGCCCGTCGACGGTGATCGAGGCGCCGAGGATCGCGCCGTACCCGCAGAACTGCCCGTCGCGTGACGATTTCTCGAAGAGGACGTGGAAGCGGTCGCCCGGCTGCAGGTCGGTATGGAAATCCACCTGCCCGCTGAACACGTCGGCGAGGTCCAGCGCGAGCTGGATCTTCTCTCCCGCCGCATCGATCGACGAGATCAGGGAATTGTGGCGGGCGTCGATGCGCGCGTCGATCGCGACGACCTCGGTCTGCTTCTCGTAGGGGAGGACCTGCGCGTCGAGCACCTCGGGGCGCGCCCGGTCGGGATTGACGATGCGCAGAAAGCGATCGGCGTCGATCTGATACTCGAACTCGCGCAGCAGGCCATCGAGGGAGCGCACGAGCCGATACGGACGGTCGGCGCGCAGGTGACGCGGATCGAAGACGCCGCGCGCAGCGATGACCGCCCCGACGACGAAGGGCTCCTGGAGTTGATGGGCGCGCAGCAGGCTGTCGAGCGTGGCGTGGCGCGGAACCATCGACTCGATCGTCTCGGTCTCGCGCGGCAGGTACACGTCAGCGTGCGCCTGGCGGCGCGCAGGCTCCGGGCCCGCGCACGACGCCAGCCACAGGCCTCCGGCGACCCCGATCAGTAACCGTCCCGCCTTCAGCAATATGGCGGGTAGTCTACCTGATAACTGTCCGGAATGGCTCCGGATCTGCACGCCTACTCCTGACGGCTGACGTTGATCTGGATCATCTTCCGGTAGCGGACGGGCTTGCCCGAAAGCGTCGCCGGCTGATAGCGCCAGTCGCGCCCGGCCGCCAGCAGTTCGGCGTCGAACATCGGGTGCACCGATGCGCGGACCGCGACGTTCGTCACCCGTCCCTGCTCGTCGATCACGACCTCGACGATGCCGCGTTCCCTGGCCTGCATCGTCATGGCGGGCGTCAGCCGCGGCATCTCCTGGCGGATGACGACCGGCGGGGCGACGTCCTTGTCCTCCACCGTGTAGATGCGGTTCGGGTCCGCTTGCGGCACCGGCGGCGGCGGCGGCGCGACCACCTGCGGCGTGGGCGGCGCGGGCGGCGGCGCCGACGCCGCGACGGACAGATCGAGGAACCCGGTCACGAGCGTGCGCAGGTCGGGCAGCTTCCCGCCCATGTCCGGGTCGTCGAGCAGCCCGATGACCTGGCGGAACTGCTGCGCCGCGGTCGCGTACTCCTTGCGATCGAACGCCGACTTCGCCTGCACGTATCCCGCGCTGGCGATGTCGGGGAGCAGGCGGCGGCGGACGTCGGAGAATGCCGTCCGCACGCGGGGCGACGCTTCCACCTCGCCGGGCTGATACGCGGGATCGGCCGTGACCACGGCCGCGATGGCGCTCTCCGCTTCGGTGCCGCGCCCGAGCGCGAGCAGGCAGAGCGATCGATACTGCTCGATCGATTTCCGATCCGAGACCGCGCT
>DAIUEK010000061.1:2323-5715 GCA_036845165.1 Vicinamibacterales bacterium
CTACTTCATATCGACACTCAGGCGAACCGGCGCCTTGAGCGTGACGGACACGGCCTGGCGTTTCTCTCCGAGCTGCGGGTGACGGAAGACGACTTCATGCGAGCCGATCCCGAGCGGCAGGTTGCCGATGGGCGTCTCCCCCACGCGGCGGCCGTCGATCCAGACCTCGGCCCACGGCGACGCGTTCACGTTGATCATCCCCTGCGGCATGTCGATGGAGAGCGGCGTGACTTTCCCCGGCGGCACCTGGATCGAACGGGTCACGCGGTAGCCGAGCGTGTCGTTCACGAGCTCGATGTCGTGACGGCCGGCGGCCATCATGATCCGGTCCGACTCGGTCGTCCCGATCAACCGTCCGTTCTCGTGGATCTCGATCGCCACCGGCGACTTGACCGACAACCAGCCAGAGACGGGACCCGCCGTCGCGGTCGACACGGGCGCGAGCACGGATGACGTCACGCCCGCCTGGATGACGACGCGCTGGCGCACCGCGGGGCCGCCCTCCGCCTGGAGCACGACCTCGTGCTCGCCGGGCGCCAGGTCCGCGACGCTCACCGGGGCGACGCCGTGCTCGACGCCGTCCACGCTCACGCGCGCGCCCGCCGGATCCGACTGCACGAGCAGGCTGCCGGACGAAGGGGTTTCGGGCAGCTCGAGGTACTGCGAGGCTTCCGCCCCCGCGGTCACGGTGACGGGCATCACGCGCGGCACGCCGCGGCCGCGGAGCTCGACGATGTGCGAGCCGGCGTTGAGCGAGATGCGCGCCGGCGTGTTGCCGCGCGCGACGCCGTCGACGAACACGGCGACGCCCGGAGGATTGGTCTGCAGCGACAACGTGCCGAGCTTCGGCGACGGCGGCTTGCGGATGACTCGCGCCGCGATCACGCCGCCCTCGCCCAGCGCGACGATCGCGAGCGCGACGACGGCGATGCGCCGCCAGCGCGCGGGACCCTTCGTCGATGCACTGGTCTGGGCCGGCTGGCTCCCGTAAGCCACCGGCTCGTGCCGCGCGTCGTGCGGCGCCGCCGCGGGGGCCGAAACCGCCGGAAGGTCGAAATCGCGCAGTAATTCGGTGATGTCGCGAGGGCCAGGCGGCGGCTCAGGAGTCTCCCTCGAGTCCTGTCGAGCGATCGGTGCCGGATCCTCCCGAGGCACGGGCGGTCGGGCCGGAGCGACGGCGGCAGGCGACACGATGGCGATCGGCGGCGGGGCGACCGGCGCGGGCGGCTGCGGCACGGCCGGCTCCAGCATGGCCGCGCTGTATCGCGACAGAAAGGTTTCCAGCGCGACGGGGGCGGCGACAAATCCCGTGTCGTCCGCCAGCGCGTCCTCGAGCGCGACCTGCGCCTCGGTCGCCGACGGGAAGCCCTGGCGCACGTCGAGCTGCAGCGCCCGCGCGATCCAGTCGTGCAGCGAGTCCGGAAGGCGCTGCTCCTCCGCGCCGGCCGAGCGCGCGCGCGCGTCGTTCAGCAGCGACGCGACGCGGTGCGGATATTCGTCCGCGGACAGCGGACGCCCAAGCACCAGCGCGAGCGCGACGAGCCCGATCGCCGTCACGTCCGCGCGGTGATCGAAACGCGCGGCACCGACCGAGACAGGGACCGCGACCCGCAGCTCCTGCCACAGGCGCTCGCGGTTGTACTGCAGCTGTTCGACCGCCGACCCCATCACGTGCTCGACGACCACGATCCTCGCGCGGGGGGTGACGATCAAGCGCTCGGGCGCGACCAGGCCATGCGCGACGTCACGCGCGTTCTCGTGCAGCAGCGCGACCGACGGCACGAGCTGCCGGAGCAGACACAGCGCGGCGTTCAAATCGAGTTGCAGGCCGCGCTCCGCGGCGACGCGCAGCATGTCCGACAGCCTGACACCTTCGACGTGGTCCGAGACGATCGCGAGCCCGGTTGGGTGGCGGTCGATGCGCCGGACTCTCGCGTAGTACGCGTGGCGGAAATTCGCGAGCCGCGCCGCGCGCTCGCGCAGGGCGAACTCGAAAGAGGGGACGGCCAGGAGCTGAGGGCGCACCCGCAGGATCTGCAGCAGGTCGCCGGTCGCGGCATCGACGGCGACGACACGGTCGCCGAGACCGTCGGAGAAGAGCGGCGCCTCGGGCTGATCCACGGTCGCTGGTACGGGTGTCATAGGGATCCTTCGTCAGCTGGCAATCAACGTCCTTGTGCAACGGCCGGACCACAAACATGCCGGATCCGGAAACGGCTGCAACCTGCTCCGCGTGCGCCAGTTCACCGGGCATCGACAAATTTGTCGTCGCCCGTCGTCTTTACAACCGTGTCGCCCGGTTTGCGTTTCTGTGATCACCTCCTTATGCTTTGGCCCGGAGGATGGGGATGAAGAAAACAGTTCTGGCGTTCGCGGTGCTGGCGGCCGCGGCCGCCGCGCTCCCGCTGGGCGCCGCGAGCGAAAAAGTCGATTACGACGCCATTAACAAGATCAAGGCCCAGGGTCTGAATCCGCAGAACTCGCAGGTCATGGAGATCTCGAGCTGGCTGGATGACGTCTACGGCCCGCGCCTGACCGGCTCGCCCAACGTCCAGAAGGCAGGAGACTGGGCGGTCGCAAAAATGAAGGAGTGGGGCCTGCAGAATGCCGCGCTCGAGCCCTGGCCGAATCGCAACGGTTTCGATCGCGGCTGGGTGAACGAGAAGTTCTATTTGGCGGCGGTCTCGCCGCAGGCGTTCCCGATCCCGGGCACGCCGACCGGCTGGACCCCCGGCACGAACGGCCTGGTGCGCGGCGAGGTGGTGCTCGTCACCGAAACCACGGCGGACGAACTCCAGAAGTACGCGGGCAAGTTGAAGGGGAAGTGGATTCTCACGCAGGCCGCGCCTGACGTGGCCGCCTACTGGAATCCGCTCGCGACGCGCACGACGCCCGAGGAGCTCCAGAAGCTGGAGCTCGGCGCGAATCCCGGACCCGAGTTCGGCGTGCCGACCCCGGCGGCGGGGGGACGGGGGGGCCCTGGCGGCGGACGTGGCGGCGGCCAGAACGGCTTCGTCCGCAACGACTGGTTCAAGAGCGAGGGGGCGGCCGGGCTGCTCTCGACCGCGCCGCGCGGCCACGGCATCTATACGATCGGCGGCAACCGCACGACCGTTCCGGAGAACGCGATTCCGCAGATCGTGATTCCGGCGGAACAGTACGGCCGCATGGCGCGGATGCTCGCCAAGAACCTGCCGGTCACCATCGAAGCGGACATCAAGAACACGTACACCCCCAACCCGCCGATGTTCAACGTCGTCGGCGAGATCCGCGGGACGGACAAGGCGGACGAGATCGTGATGCTCGGCGCGCACTTCGACTCGTGGCACGCCTCCACCGGCGCCACGGACAACGGTGCGGGCTCGGCCGCGATGATGGAAGCGATGCGCATC
>DAIUEK010000061.1:5815-8117 GCA_036845165.1 Vicinamibacterales bacterium
GGCGCCGGCCGCACCCCAGCGTGGCGGAGGCGGTGGCCGCGGCGGCTGCCAGACCGGCTACACGCTCACGCCCGATCACGCGAAATTCGCGGGCTACTTCAACATCGACAACGGCACCGGCGCGATCCGCGGTGTCTATCTGCAGATGAACGACGCCGTCGCGCCGATCTTCCGGGAGTGGATGGAGCCGTTCCACAGCATCGGGATGGCCTCCCTCACGATCCGGAACACCGGCGGCACCGACCATCAGTCGTACGACGCCATCGGGCTCCCGGGCTTCCAGTTCATCCAGGACGCCGTCGAGTACGACACGATGACGCACCACACGAACCTGGATTCCAACGAGCGGCTGCAGCCAGGCGACATGATGAAGAACGCCACGATCGCGGCGTCTTTCGCGTATCTCGCGGCGAACCGCGACGAGAAGCTGCCCAGGAAGCCTATGCCCGGGCCCGCCGGTCGGGGATCGGGACGGTAGGCGATCATCAATTGGCGATTGGTGATTGAAGACTGAAGATTGGGGACGGTCGCGGGTGCTTGTGCCCGCGGCCATGTACCTCGCCCTCGCGGTCGTCTGGTCGTGGCCGCTTCCCCTTCATCTCGCGAACCGTTTCACCCCCGATCCCGGCGATCCGCTGCTCGTCACCTACCTGGTGTGGTGGAACGCGCACGCGATCCCGTTGACGCGCGCGTGGTGGAACGCGCCGTACTACTGGCCGCTGCCTGACGCGCTCGCGCTGACCGAGCACCTCGCGGGGCTCTCGCCCGTCACGACCCCCATCCAGTGGCTTGGGGGATCTCCGCTGCTCGCGTACAACCTCGTGCTGATCGCCTCGACGTGGTGGTCGGGACTGGCGACGCACGCGCTCGTGCGCCGGCTCACCGGCGGCACCGCCGCCGCGTACTGCGCGGGGATCGCCTTCGCGTTTGCGCCCTATCGCACCAGCCAGCTCGCGCACTTGCAGCTTTACGCGTGCTGGTGGCTGCCCGTCGTCTTCCTCGCGCTGCATGCGTACTACGAAGAGGGGCGCGCGCGATGGCTGCTGGTCGCCGGCATGGCGTGGCTGCTGCAGGGGCTGACCAACGGTTATTTCCTGCTGTTTCTCCCGGTGCTCGTCGGGATGTGGATGCTCTGGTTCACCCGCGGAGCGGAGATTCGCCGCGCCGCGCGGACCGGCGTGGCGTTCGCACTGGCCACAGCGGCGACGGTGCCGTTCCTGCTTCACTACCTCGCGGTGCACACCGCGCAGGGCCTCAGCCGGAATCTCGCCGAGATGCGCGGCTACAGCGCGTATCCGGGAGCGTTTCTCAGCGCAACGCCACTGCTCCGCTTCTGGCACACGGCGGAACCTCGAACGAGCGAGCAGTACCTGTTCCCCGGCGTGACGGCGCTGGCGCTCGTGCTGGCCGGACTCATCGCCGCCCGGCGCGATCGGCGGTTCCAGTTCTACGCCGGCGCGGCGTTCGTGATGGCCGCGCTCAGCTTCGGTCCCGCCGAGGACCCGCGATCGCTGGCGATCCTCTGGCATCCGTACTCGTGGCTCACGTGGCTCCCCGGTTTCAGCGGCCTGCGTGTGCCGACGCGCATGTACATGCTCGCGGTGCTGTGCCTGGCCATCGCCGCCGGGATCGCATTCGCGCATCTCCAGCAACGCGTGCGCCGGCGCAACGTCCTGGCCGCGATCGTCCTGGCGGGGCTCGTGGTGGATGGCGCGATCGCCGGCATGCCGCTCGGGTTCCCTCCGGGACAGCTCGCGCTCGAGGCGCGGAACGCTCGAGTGCTGGCGCTACCCTTCGAGGAAGGACGCGTGAGCGTGTTCGCGATGTACCAGTCGATGTCGCACCGGCTGCCGGTCGTGAATGGCTACGCGGGCTACGTCCCCTCGTCGGCGGACGTGATCACGTGGGCGCTGCGGCAAAACGATCCGTCGATCCTGACCGAGCTGCGGCGCGGCCATCCTCTATATGTCGTCGTCGCGACGACCGACCAGGCGGAGCGATGGACCGCGTTCATGGACGCGCAGCCGGCGCAGTTCACCGGCATCCAGGCGGGCGGACGGGTGTACCTGATGCCGCCCGCTCCCTATGCGCGCGAGGTGCGCCCCGGCACCGCCGTGCCCGACGCCTCGATCACCGCGAATGCCGGGTGGCTCATCGCGGATCTGCACAGCGTCCACGCCGTTCGCGGCCTCGAGCTCCGGACCGATGGACACTTCGGCCTGCTGCCCAGGGATCTCGTCGTCTCCGTGTCGGTTGACGGCGCGCAGTGGACGACCGCCTTCGACGATCGGCCGGGCGGAGT
>DAIUEK010000062.1:0-8012 GCA_036845165.1 Vicinamibacterales bacterium
TCGTGACAAGCGATCACTTCGAAAGATCGATGACCCACTGCGGCGGGTCGGGCTCGTCCTTCACGCGGGCCGGCAGGTGCTTCGCGACGCGCCAGCGATGGAGCCATGACGGCCCGTAGGTCCCGATGAACTCGTCCGGCGTCCGGTACGCGGCATCCTTCATCGCCTCACCCAGCGTGACGAAGCGGTACCCGCGCTGCTCGATGCGCGTCAGCAGCGCATCCAGCGCGTCGGTATGCAGATCGTTCGAGTGGATCAGCAGGATCTGGGGAATGTCGCGGCCGAAGTCTTCCTTCGCGAGCGTCTCGAACCAGTCGAGCATGGTCTCGCTGTAGGCCAGGTAGGCGTCGCGCGTGCGCGTCGCGAGCGCCTCGTCACCGGCCGCCTTCGCCTTCGCGTACACGGTCGAAAAGATCCAGTCGCTGTTCTCGATCGTGAACGGCGCGACGCGATAGCCGCGGCCCGCCAGGAACTTGTCGAGCGCCGCCTTGATCTCCGTCGTGGGGCCGGTGTGCGTGTAGGGGTGACGGAACCAGCGGTCGGTCACCGGGATCCCGCGCATCAGCCGGGCGTAGGTCTTCTCGCCGCGGATGACGTCGTTCTGGTACTGCTCGAGCGTGACGGTGTTGATGTCGATGTGGCTGTAGGTGTGATTGGCGAGCGGGACGCCCGCCTCGACCCACGACTGCAGGAGCGCGGCGCGATCCTCGATCATGCGCGGGCCGGAATAGAGCTTGCCCTCGTTGACGAATGCCACGGCCGGCGCCTGGTGCGCCTTCAGCACGCGCAGGATCGACGCGGTCGTCCGCCGCGCCCCCTCGATGTCGTCGAGACCCTGTGACTTGGGCAGGTCGTCGAAGGTGATCGCCATGGCCCTCCCGCTTGTCCCGCCGAAGCTCGCGGGAGATTGTGCGCGAGCGGAGGCGGACGGCTTCGCCGAGGCAGGCGCGGCGGTCGACTGCGAGCGAGCGGCGGCGGTTGCCGTCGGGATCCACACAGCCATCTCGCCCACGCCGCGATTGTCCCAGGCGTAGTAGGGCACGAAGGTGAGCGGTCCCTGGGTCCCTGGTCCCTGGGTCCCCTGTCCCTTGACGACTTCGACGCCCCCCAGCAGCGCGGGTCTGAACTCGTGCGTGAGAGTGCCGGCGGCGAGCGCGACGTCGAGCACCTTCCCGCCGTTATCAACCCCTTCGAGCGCGTAGACGACCGGGCCGCGCTGGATCGCCACCTTCCCGGCATCCTCAGCAATCCGGGTGTCCGCCACGACGCGGCGCACCGGCATCGGCAGATCGAGCCGGACGACGTCCCCCTTCGTCCAGGTCCGCGCAATCGTGGCGAACCCGCGATCGAGCGACAGCGGGACAGGCGCGCCGTTGACCGTCAGGGGAATGGCGACGTCGTTGGCGTCGGTGAAGGTGTACAGGCCTCCGGGAATCCCGTTGAACGCGGCCCAGGACGGCACGCGCAGGCGGAGCGTGAACGCGCGCGGCTTGTCGACGTCGAAGGTCAACGCGACGCGCCCGTCCCACGGATACTTCGTGTCCTGCTTGACGCGGACGACGCCGGTGGACGTGGAGACTGACGCGGTGCTTGCCGCGTACAGGTTGACGAAGAGGTCAGGGCCGCGCGTGGAGTACAGCAGGCCGGGAATCTGCTCCATCAGCCGCGACAGGTTCGCCGGGCAGCAGGCGACGTCGAAGTACGCGCTCCGATCGGTGCGCCCCGCGGATTCGAGCGGGTTCTGGTAGAAGAAGCGATCGCCCGAGAGCGACACGCCGGAGAGATAGCCGTTGTAGAGCACCTGCTCGAGGACGTCGAGGTACTTGGCGTCGCCGTGGAGCAGGAACATCCGGTGCCCCCACAGCAGGTTGCCCACCGACGCGCAGGTCTCCGTGTAGGCCCGGCGGTTCGGCAGCTCGTAGTCCTCGCCGAACGATTCCGTGGTCCCGCGCGCGCCGATCCCGCCCGTCAGGTACATCCGCTTCGACGCCATGTCGTCCCACAGGCGATCGAGCGCGGCGGTGTAGCGCGCCTCAGACGTCAGCGCCGCGACGTCGGCGGCCCCCATATAAAGGTAGACCGCGCGCACCGCGTGGCCCACGGCGCGCGTCTGATCGACGAACAGTTCCTGGTCCTGCTTGTACGGCCGCTCGTTGTACATCGCGAACGGGCCGGCCGGATAGTCCTGCATGTCGGGGTGCGGTTTGCCGCGCTCGTCGATGAAAAAGCGCGCCGTGTCGAGGTACTTCCTGTTGCCGGTGACGCGGAACATCTTCACCAGGCCGACCTCGACGACCTCGTGCCCGGGGACGGCGTGGCGACCCGTGGGCCCGAACGTCGACGCGACGAGATCCGCGTTCCTGATGGCGACGTCCAGCAGCGTCCGCTTGCCCGTCGACTGGAAGTGCGCGACCGCCGCTTCGTACAGGTGCCCGGCGTTGTACAGCTCGTGGCTGCCGTTCTCGAAGATCCAGCGCTCGGGACCGACGCCCGGGGCCGGGTTCTTCGGATCGATGGTGCGCGCGGGAAACAGGTAGCCGTCCGGCTCCTGCGACGCCGCGACGAGCGCGATGAGGTCGTCGACCTTCCTGTCGAGGACGGGGTCCGGCGTCGCCTTCAGCGAATACGAGGCGGCCTCGATGATTTTGTAGATGTCGGTGTCGTTGAAGCGGCGCCCGGTGTAGGGGCCGGGCATCTGGCGCGCGGCCTTGCGGAAGTTGTCCACGCGCCCGGTGGTCTCGTTCTCCCGCATGATGTGCGGGATCGTGACGCGCCGGTTGGTCTCGAGCTTCGGCGCCCAGAAGGCGTCGGTCAGCTTCACCTGTGACGTCGGCACCGGTGTGATCGGGTAATCGGGCGTCGGTGCGACGGCTAACGGCCCGCCTTCGCTGCTTCGCAGCTTCGGCGCGGCGAGCACAAAGATCACTAAGAAACAAAGACCACAAAGGACCTTTGTGACCTTAGTGATCTTGGTGACCTGCGTGAAGTAATGCCGTGGCACGTGAATTACCGGCCAATGAGGTTCTTCAGGACAAAGGTGACATTCGCGGGCCGCTCCGCGAGCCGGCGCATGTACCACGGGAACCAATACTCGCCATAGCTGATGAGGACGCGGGTGCGGCGCCCGCTCTGCGCCAGGCGGAGCTGCTGGCTGCGCTGGATGCCGTAGAGCATCGCGAATTCATACGCGGACGTCGGAACCTTGTGCTCGTCGATGTCCTTGAGGAGGCGATCCGCCAGGACGGTGTCGTGTGTGGCGATGTGCAGCAGCGTCCCCGTCTTCTGCGCATCGTCTCTTATCAGGCGGGAGCACAGCGTGTAAAAGTTCTCGTCGACGTCCGACTTCTTCGGATACGCCACGTCCGCCGACTCGAGATACGCCCCCTTCACCACGCGGATGGCGCAGCCGAGCGGCAGGAGGCTCTCGATGTCCTTCGCGGTGCGATAGAGATAGGCCTGCAGCGCGATGCCGACCCCCGTGTACCGTTCCCTGCTCTTCCGGAACAGCTTCAGCGTCGGGTCGACGTACGGCGAGTTCTCCATGTCGATCCACACGGGAACGTTGCCCAGGCGCTCCGCTTTCTCGCAGATGCGATCGAGATTGCGCTGGCACTGCTCGGCGTCGAGATCCAGCCCGAGCTGCGTCGGCTTCACGGAGATCTGCGCGTCGAGGTCCGTCGCCTTCACCTTGTCCAGGACGTCGAGGTAGTGCTGCGTGACCTGCTCGGCCTCGTCGAGCTTCGTCACCCCCTCGCCCAGGCGTGTGAGGATGGTGTTGATGCGCTGCGGCTTCAGCGCGGCCGCCGCGGTGAGCGCGTCTTCGACCGTTTCCCCCGGCATGAAGGCAGAGACCGATTTGCGCACGAACGCCCGCTTCGTCGCCTGGCCGCGCAGAAACGGCGACGTGGACATGGCGAGCAGGACCTTCCGCATCACGCTCATAGCACGCTCCGAATCAACCCGCCATCCACCTGCACCGTCGAGCCCGTCATGTAGGCCGCGGCGTCCGACAGGATGAACGCCGCGACGCGCCCGTACTCCCTCGCCTCGCCGTAGCGACCCATCGGGATCGTCCCGACCGACCTCGCCCTGGCCTGCTCGGCCGTGATGCCCTGCTTCTTCCCCGCGATCTCGTCGAGCTGCTTCACGCGGTCCGTGTCGATGCGGCCGGGGATGATCTGGTTCACGCGGATCTTGTCCGCCGCGAGTTCGAGCGCGAGCGTCTTCGACAAGGCCGACACCGACGCGCGCAGGACCGTGGACAACCCCAGATTCGGGATCGGTTCCTTCACCGAGGCGGAGGTGGACATCAGGATCGCGCCGCCGCCACGCTGCCTCATCGACGGCACCGCGGCCCGCACCATGCGCAGCGCGCTGAACAGCAGCAGGTCGACCGCGTTCTGCCACGCGGCGTCGTCAAAAGACACGGCTGCGCCGGACGGCGGGCCGCCGCCGTTCGTAAAGAGCAGATCGATGCCGCCGAAGCGCTCGACGGTCTTCTGCGCCCAGGCGGCGATGTGGTCGCCATTCCGGACGTCCACGACCGTGCCGAGGACGGTCGATCCGCTCGACGACACACGCTTCGCGGCGTCGTCGATTGACGCCAGGTTGCTGGACGACATCGAGACCATCGCCCCCTCGCGCGCGAGCGCCTCCGCGACCGCGAACCCGAGGCCGCGGCTCGCGCCCGCGACCATCGCGACCTTGCCCTTCAGACCGAGATCCATTCCATGCCTTTCTGTGTCGTCACCCACGTCAGCACGCGATCCAGCGCCTGTGTCGTCGGGCCGTCCAGCGCGCCCGCGGGGGCGCGGGTGGCGGCGCTCGCCAGCGCGCCTCGGCGCCGCAAGACTTCCTTGCGAATCGCCATGCCGATGCCTTCCTGGAACTCGAAGCGCATCAAGGGCACCGCACGGTAGAAAACGTCCGCCGCCGCGTCGCGCGCTCCCGCGTTCCAGTGCTTCATGATCCGCGCGAGGATCTCGGGAAAGGCAAAGCCGGTCATCGCGCCCGTGGCGCCCGAAATCAGCTCTTCCAGCAGGAACACGCCGCCGAGGCCGCCGAAGATCTGCACGGTCGTGCCGGCGGACGCTTCCAGGATCCGCGCCGTCTTGAAGGGCGTCGGCGGGTCTTCCAGCTTAATTGTGCGCGCGGACGGGATCTCCTTCGCGATCCGCGCCAGGAGCGCGGGCTCCATCGCGAAACCCGCGATCGGCGGATAGTCCTGCACGATGATGGGCAGATCGACGGCGTCGGCCAGCGCCTTGTAGTGATTCACCACCGCCGCCGAGTTCAGCTTCGGCATCCGCGGCGGGCTGACCATGACGGCGGACGCGCCGATCGCTTTCGCCTGGCGCGTGTAGCTGATGCAGGTCCGCGTGCCCGCGGCGGAGGTGCCCGCGATGATCGGCACGCGGCCGGCGGCCTGGTCGACGACGATTTCGAGGACGTTCGCGCGCTCGTGCTCCTCGAGCCGGGCGACCTCGCCCGTGACCCCGAGGGCCGTCAGGCCATTGGCCCCCTTCTCGATAAAGAGGTCGACGACGCGGCGCTGGCTGGACTTGTCGAGATCCCCGGAGTCCGTAAAGGCCGTAGGCAGAATAGAATAGACGCCTTCGAATGCCATAAAGAGGAGCATCATATCCCCTCTGCAGTTTTGTGCAAGACTGACCGATATAGGGACTGTATGAGATTCACATCTGCGGCCGCTGCATGTATCCTGGCCTGCGCGCTGACGGCTGGCTGCAACCTCCTCTCACAGAATCCGACCGCCACGCCGAGCCCGACGTCGCCGTCGCCGACCACCACGGTCGATGCCTTCGCGGGCACGTGGTCCTCGGTGACGCCCTCGACGCCGCCGACCGGCTGCGGCAACGCGAAGTACACCGTGACGCCGACCAGCGCTACCAGCGCCAACGTCGTCTTTTCCGCGACGTGCGCCGGCAACATCAACCTCACCGGTTCAGGGACGGGCACGCTCTCGGGCTCGACCATCAACTGGGGCGCCACCGGTCTCGTCGGCCAGGGGGGCGTCAACTGCCCGTTCACCTTCACCAACAGCACGGCGACGATGGATGCCAGCGGCGGGGTCGTCGTGAACTACACGGGCACGGTCTGCGGCATTCCGGTGAGCGGGACGGAGACCGTCAAGAAATAAGTGCTAAGGGTGCTAACGGTCCTGGAGGTGCTCAAGGTGCTGGTGCTAACCGTGCTGAGGGTGCTAAGTGTGCCGGTGTTACCGGTACAGCCTTGGCACCCGCACCTCCAGCACAGCTAGCACCTCTAGCACCCGCACTCTTAGCACCCTTAGGACCGTTAGCACCCTCAGCACCTTTCCCCGACCTAATCCGTCCGCCCTTCGTGAAACTGGAGAAAGTAGGTCCCGGGCGGCAAACCGGAAAGCAGAAACGATCCGTCCGGCCGGATGCGCATGCCCTTCGAATCTGATCATGAACACTGCCGATCAAAAGCTGAGCAAGTCCGACGGCGACACGGGGATCCGCGGACTGAGGGCGCGGGGCTGGACCGAGGCGCAGGTCAAGGCAGCGGCCCGCCTGACGTGATACATCGGGAAGCTGCCGTAGGTCTTGGCGAGCGGAATGGAACCCGCGTACTCGCACTCGACATCGTCGGCATGCGACGCGGCGAGCAGCGCCGCGCACGGCTCGCTGCCGAAGACCTGCCCCGGCGGAGTGACGGGCTCGATGCGCGCGGCACGACTCACGTGCGCACCGAAATAGTTGGGCGCCTTCGTGATCGGATCGAGGCAGCGGTAGACCGGGCCCGCATGAATCCCGACCCTCAGGGTGAGGCTGTCGGGCAGCCCGAGCGGCGCGCGATTCACGGCCGCGACCGTGTCGACAAGGTTCAGCGCAAACCGCGCGGCATCGACCACGCTCCCGAAGACGAAGAACATGCCGTCACCCCAGGTGTTCCGGAGAAGCGGAGCCGTCCCCGCCTCGTCGATCAGCGTTCCGACCGCCTGCAGGAACCCGTTCACGAAGGACGGCATCTGGGCGTCGGTCAGCCGGCTGAATCCAACGGCGTCGCAGAAGACGAACGCCGCGAGCACGCCTGACAGGCTGTCGGCGGCCGGCTCAACCATCGCCGGAGCCCGATGCCGGCGGGCCGGATCGGCGCGCCGCATGGCCGCGACGTCGATGACCTCGTACGGAAGTCCCTGCACGATCCAGTCGTGCACGGCCGCAGTGGTCCCGCCGATCGTCAACGGATCGGAAGGATCCCACACGGCGAGGCCGATGGTGTCGCTTCCGAGCGCGCGCGCGCGCAGCCGCGCCATACCGTGCAGCAGGCGATTCGTGTACTCGTAGCTCAAGTCCGGCCTCGCGAGCGGATCCTCGGTGGCGAGCCCCACGCTGGCGACGCGCTCCCGCACCGCGTACCACCGCTCGACCCAGGCGGCACCCCAGGGGCGGATGCTTGCCTGGATGAACTCCTCTTCGCGAAACGGCAGGAGTACATGGGCCTCTCGGCCGCACGCGAGCAGCGCTTCGATGAAGAGGAGATCGCCGCCGGCTGCTGCCGAGGAATAGCCAATCACCGCGCGGCTCGTCTCGATCGCCGCCCGTATGCGCTCCGCGACCGGCGCCTCGAGGGCTCGAGGGAATCGCGCGGAAGTACGGCCGGCGGCATCCGGCTGGTGTCCTGAAAATACGGCGACGCGCTGCGCCGGAACGAGCGCGTCCAGCGCCACGCCCGGCGCCGTCGCCTGCAGGAGCAGCGCGGCGTTCCGGCGCGTCGAGGCGAGGTCGCCGTAGCGTCGCGCCGGCATCGCGACGGCCGCGGCCCGAGCGTAATGGCCGCGCGCCTCTTCGACGTTGCCTGCGATCACACTCAGCTCGCCCAGCGTCGCCTCGGTCCAGTAACGATCGTGGCGGGGATCGTCCAGGATATCGTTCGCGCGGCGCCGGACGTCGCACGCGAGCGCCACGGCGTCCGGACGTCGCCCCATCAGCAGCAGGCACGTCGCGGCGTTCACGCCCGTCCAGGTG
>DAIUEK010000063.1:0-1785 GCA_036845165.1 Vicinamibacterales bacterium
GTCCGTGCAGATGATCCGCGCCGACCAGGATCGCAACTTCACGTTCCGCGAGGCGTTCGACGTGCCCGGCGGGAAATTCGTCAAGCTCGCCGACCAGACGATGAAGGATCTGGACGTGGCGGTGGACGGCCGCTGGGCGGTCGGACGTGACACGCGCGGCTACGTCTCCGATTTCAAGCGTGCGGCGGCCGATATCTATCGCGTCAACACGACGACGGGTGAGCGGACGCTGATGATCAAGAATCAGCTGATCAACACGTCGACGGGCAACCACACGTTCGGGATCTCCCCGGACGGCCACTATTTCCTCTCCTGGAAGGACAACAAGTTCCAGGCCTACGACCTCGACGCGGGCACGAGCCGCACGCTCGGCGCCGGCAGCCCCGCGAGCTTCGTCGACATGGAATTCGATCATCCGGGCCCGAAGCCCGCCTACGGCATCGCCGGCTACACCACCGACAAGAAGTCCGTCATCGTCCAGCACCGCTACGATCTGTGGCTGATGCCGCTCGACGGATCGGCCCCGCGCAATCTCACGAACGGCGCCGGCAGCAAGAGTGAGATGCGGTTCCGCTACGTCCGGACGGAGCCGCTCGATCCCGCACAAGGAGGGGGAGGCGCGCCCGGCGCGCCCGGCGTGCCCGTGCCCGGCGGAGGCGGCCGTGGCGGCGGCGGGGCCGCCGCCCGCGCGACGATCGACCTGTCCAAGCCGATCACGCTGTCCGCGTACGGCGAATACACCAAGAAGGCGGGCTTCTACACGCTCGAGCCGACCGGCGACCTGAAAGAAGTCGTGTACGAGGACGCGGCATTCAGCAACCCGGTAAAGGCGGCGAAGGCCGACAAGTTCCTCTTCACGCGCCAGACGTTCGTCGAGTTCCCCGACCTGCGCGTGTCCGGGCCAGACTTCAAGAACTCGAAGAAGATCAGCGACACCAATCCGCAGCAGTCGGAGTACATGTGGGGGCGCCGCGTTCTGTTTGATTTCAAGGACAAGGATGGCCACCGGCTCCAGGGCATCCTTGGGATCCCCGACGACTACAAGCCTGGCGAAAAGCGGCCGATGCTGGTGAACTTCTACGAGAAGAACTCGCAGAACCTTAATCGCTACAGCGCACCGTCGTATCTCACGGGCATGGGGGCGTCGCCGATGCAGGCCGTCAGCAACGGCTACATCACCATGGTCCCGGACGTGTACTTCCACACGGGGGCGTCGCATAGCGACATGCTCGATGCGGTCGAAGCCGCCACGCGGAAAGTCATCGAGATGGGATACGCGGATCCCAAGCGTATCGGGATCAACGGGCACAGCTACGGCGGAGAAGGGGCGGCCTTCATCGGCACGCGGTCGCGGCTCTTCGCGGCCGTCGGCATGGGCGCGGGGGTCACGGATCTCTACTTCGACTTCAACCAGAACTGGGGATGGTCGTACCAGGTGACGGGCGGCAGCGGCGCCAACGGCTCGGACTATTACCTCTACAGCCAGGGTCGTGAGGGCACGTCGCCCTGGGACAAGCCCGAGTTGTACATGTTCGAGTCCGCGCTGACCCACGTCCGCGAGGTCACCGCGCCGTTCCTGATCATGCACGGCACGGCGGATCCGACGGTCGCGTTCACGAACGGCCTCGCGATGTACAACGCGCTGCGCTACAACAGCAAGAACGCGATCCTGCTGGCCTATCCAGGCGAGGGACACGGCCTGCGGGGGATGGCGAACCGGAAGGACCTGACGATCCGGTACTTCCAGTTCTTCGATCACTACCTCAAGGACGCGCCGGCGCCCAA
>DAIUEK010000063.1:1885-7942 GCA_036845165.1 Vicinamibacterales bacterium
CGATCCGGTACTTCCAGTTCTTCGATCACTACCTCAAGGACGCGCCGGCGCCCAAATGGATGACCGACGGGGTGGCGTACCTCGACAAGGACACGAAGCGGGATCCAAAGTAGGCCGGGTCGGCAGGCCGGGTCTTTAGACCCAGCGAGGACGGTCTTCAGAATCCGGCTTACCGCCCGCCGATGACGGCCCGTCGGGCGCGGATGGACACGCCGCGCCGCAGCACCCGCACGTCCAGCTCGCGCAGATCGGCGTTGCGTCCGTTCGGCGGATCGCCGACGCCGATGAGGTAGTAGTTGCCGGCCTCGCGCATGATCCGATCGGCCGCGCCGTTGAGGTCGTTGGTGTTCGCGAACGTGTAGCCGCCCGTCTCGCGCGCGAAGCCGCGGGCCCCGCCGTCCACCCGTCCCATCCCGACGCCTGCCGGATCGATCACGTAAAAATTCACGTTGGCGGACGCCGTCGCCCGCATCGCGTCGATCCACTCCCGGCGAAGGTCGGCCCCCGTTTCCGGCGGCGGGAGCGGCGTGTCGAAGAGTCCCGCCCTGCCGATGGCGACAATGGTCTTCCGCTGCTCGGGGGCCTCCGCCATCTGGCGCGAGAGCGCCCCGACCGTCTTCAGCACATGCTGGCCGAGCTGCTCGATCCGCATGACGCCTGTGAGCCGCACGTCGTAGGTGTCGATCGCCCTGAGCAGCCGGCTCCGGTCGTCCGTGCTCTCCATCGAGGCCCCGTTGACCATCACGATCGCCATCCGATCCCCTGGCGACATCTTGTTCACGAAGCGGCGCGCGACTTCCCTGGCGCGTGGCACAGAGGTCAGCGGCAGCGTCATATCGTCCAGGACCAGCACGATCAATCGACCGCTGCGCTCGTCGGTCGTCGGTGTCACGGCGGTGAACGTCCCGATCGGCACGCGGTAGTGGCCGATCCACACCTCGACTTCCTCCTGCCGGAGATCCATCACCGGGACGTCCTTCCGATCCAACGCGACGGCATCGATCAGCAGGGAACCCGGAGACCGCTCCACGGGAGCCTGGGGGCGGGCGCCCGCAGGCCCCATCGCCGCGATGAGTGCGAACGAGACCAGAAGGCGTGTCATGAACCTTTAGTTTACGCCCGTCGCGCCGGGCATCGGCCCTACGCGAACAGTCCGGCCAGGCGGCCGGCGTCTTCGTCAGACAGCGTGATGGTCAGCGCGGCAAGGGCTGTCTCGAGGTGCGCCGGACGGCGAGGGCCGACGACGGCGGCGTCCATCCGCGGATGGTGAAGCACCCAGGCGAGCGCCAGCGCGCTGACGTCCACGCCGCGCGATCGGGCTTCGTCGTCGAGTGCGGCCAAGCCGCGGAACACGGCGTCGCGCTCTAGATGACGGTAGGGCTCCGGACGCAGCGTCATCCGCGACCCTTCCGGATACTGTCCGCCCGGCCGGTATTTTCCCGTCAGCCAGCCTCCTCCTAGCGGACTGAACGCCATGAACCCTGCACGCGCGTCGGCGCAGAGCGGAAACATCTCCCGTTCCTGCGCGCGGTCGAGCAGGCTGTACGAGTTCTGCACCCAGTCGAAGCGCGCCAGTCCACGCCGTTCGCTCGTCCCGAGCGCGCGCGCAAGGCGCCACGCCTCGATGTTGCTGGCGCCCACGTAGAGGACCTTGCCGGCGCGAACGAGGTCATCGAGCGCGGTCAGCGTTTCCTCGAGCGGCGTCTCGGGATCCGGCTCGTGAATCAGGTACATGTCCAGGCGATCGGTCTGAAGCCTGGTGAGGCTTGCATCGATCTGGCGTAGGATGTGGCCGCGCGAGAGGCCGCGGTCGTTCGGGCCGGGCCCGACGGGATTGAAGACTTTGGAGCTGAGGAGCAGATGATCGCGGACGTGAGATCCCTTCGCCTTCAGCCAGCGCCCGATGAAGGCCTCGCTGCGTCCGCCGCCATAGGCGTCGGCGGTGTCGAAGACATTGATTCCCCCGTCCAGCGCGCGGTCCATCAGATCGCACGCCTGCGCTTCGTTCTCGCCCATGCCGTAGAAGGCCGGCGCGGATCCGACGCCGCCGAAATTGCCGCATCCCAGCGCGAGGCGGGAAACCTTCAGCCCGGTGGATCCGAGCCGTTTGTAGTCCATCGGCACAGAGCGTACTCCGACTCGAGACGGTCCGCGTGACGACTGCATCACCCCGCGGGCTTCAGCGCATCCTCGGCCTCGGGTTCGGCCTGGCCGTCATCATCGGCAGCACGCTCGGCATCGGGATCCTGCGGACGCCCGGCCTGGTGGCGGGGCAGCTCGGCACACCGTCCGCGATTCTCGCGGTCTGGGTCGTCGGCGGCCTCTACACGCTGCTCGGTTCCGTCTGCCTCACGGAGCTGGGCACCATGCTGCCGGCGGCGGGCGGCTATTACGTGTACGCGCGGCGCGCGTTCGGCGAGACCGTGGGATTCGCGGTCGGCTGGACCGACTGGCTCACCTACTGCGCCGTCCTTGGCTACATCTCCATCGGGCTGGCCGAATTCATTGCGGTGCTCGTGCCGCACCTCGCGCCGATGGTGACAGCGATTGCGATCGCGGCGCTCGTCGCCTTTGTCGCGCTGCAGTGGGCGGGGGTGCGGGTCAGCAGCCGCTTCCAGGAGTGGGCGACGGCGATCAAGTTTGCCGCCTTTCTCGCGCTGGTGCTGGGCTGCCTGGCATTCGCCGGCCGCGCGCAGGCAGGCGTCCTGGCGGTGCCGTCCAATCTCACGCCGACGTTTGCCGGCCTCATCATCGCGCTGCAGTCGGTCGTGATCACGTACGGCGGCTGGCAGAGCGCGCTCTATTTCACCGAAGAGGATCGCGATCCCAGGCGCAACCTGCCGCGCGCGATGATTGGCGGGGTCGTCGCCGTCATCGGCGTCTACCTGCTCGTCAACGTCGCGCTGCTCCAGGTGCTGCCGGTGTCCGAGCTTGCGCGCTCGACGCTGCCGGCCGCAGACGCCGCGCAGCTCGTGCTCGGCGGGCACGGGCGCCAGATCATCACTATCCTGTCGCTCGTCTCGCTGCCGCCGCTCTTGAACGCGATCATGATGATCGGCACGCGGATTCTCTACGCCATGGGGCGCGACCGCCTGCTGCCGTCACAGGCCGCGGTGGTCAACGCCGGCGGCACGCCCACCGTTGCCACGCTGGTGACGACGGCCGTGGCGATGGCGCTCATCGCGAGCGGAACCTTTCAGAAGCTGGTGGCCGTCGCGTCGTTCTTACTCGCGGCGAACTACTTCGTGTGCTGCCTGGCGCTCATCGTGCTGCGGCGTCGCGAGCCGTTCGTGGCCCGGCCATTTCGCGCGTGGGGCTACCCCTGGTCCGCCGCCATCGTCGTCATCGGCGCCGCGGCCTTCCTCGTCGGCGCGCTGATGGCCGACACGCCCAACGCCCTGGCGGCGCTCGTCCTGCTGGCGGTCGGCCTTATCGGGCGCCTGGCGATACGAGCCAGGCATCGACACGGCCGCGACATCACAAACTGAGCTCGTGACGCAGAGAATCACCCATGTGCTTCCTGGTCGTACGGCACGCCGGCTGACAGGGCCCGCGTGCTTCACTACGATGGTCGCGGTGCCTTAGGCAGCCGCATTAATGCGACGCTGTAGCGCTCGACCGATGTCTCTTGGCTTTGCGCCAAGGGAGAAGAGGGCTTTCACCAACAGGTCCACCGAGACGGTCTTGTCGCCGGCTTCCATCTTTGCCACTCGAGACTGGCTGGATTTCAGACGCCGAGCCAGTTCTCCCTGGGTCAGGCGGTGCGCCACGCGGCGCGCGCGCAGCGCCTGGCTGAGCGCCAGCCGTGTCTCGACGAGCGCGGCCTCTTCGGGGCTCAGCTCCAGAAAGTCCGCCGCCGAGCCGACTCGCCAGCCCTTCGCTTCCAAGTGTGCGCGCTTGGGTTTCTTCATATTTTTGTCATTCCTTGCCTGCCTCGTCATACTGTCGCAGTCTCAGGCGGCACACGTCGATGATCGCCGGAGGCGTGGTTGGGGTCTTCTTCGAGAAGACCTCCGCAATCACGACGGCATCCTCGTCCAGACGGTAGATGACGCGCCATGTGTGACCAGCATCCCTGATCCTCAACTCGTGGCAGCGGCGACCAATCATTGGCATCGGGCGGGATGCCGGCAGGCCGAGACGCTCGCCGCGTTGCAGCCGCCGAAGCAGCACACCTGCGCCGATGCGCGCCTCCGCCGCGAAGGGCGGTGTCTTGACCTCGCCGTGCAGCCAGACGAGCGGCTTGTCGGCGAGAGTCATTCCCTGTAGGATATGTCAATAATGACATATCCGCAAGCGCGCTGCCTCTTGCTGAAGCTTCGGCGGACCGCCGTAGCCTTGGCGGAGGCTGGTCAGACCTCCCGGGAGAAATGATGCGCACACCTCGATGGGCCCGCCCGTTCTTCTCGGCCGTTCTACTCGCGTTGGCGATGTTCGCGCCGAACCTCGCAAGCGTCGAGGCGAAAAAACTCGGGCCGCTGGTGTACACGATTCGATTTCCGGAGCCGGCCGCGAAGACCTTCAACGTGGAGATCGTCGTCCCGACGGAGAAGCGACAGACCGTCGATTTGATGATGGCGATCTGGTCGCCCGGCTTTTACGGCATTCAGAACTACGCCGACAAGGTCAGCGGGTTCACGGCCACGGCGCCAGATGGCACGCGGCTCGACGTGGAGAAGCCGACGCCAAGCCGCTGGACCGTCAAGACCGGCGGGCGGCCGTCGATCGCCGTGTCGTATACGCTCGCGGCGCCGCGAGGCAGCAACCTGTCGAACGGCGTGACTGAAACGTCCGCCGTCATCATCGGGCCGTCGACCTACATCACCCTCGTCGAACAGGCGCATCGTCCCGCGGAGGTCCGCCTCGACGTCCCTGCCGGGTGGAAGAACGCGGCCACGTCGCTCGACCCGTCAAGCGACGGCAAGCCGAATCATTTTGTCGCGCCCGACTACGACATCCTCGCGGATTCACCGATCCTCGCCGGTGTCGACATGTCCTCGGCTGATTTCACGGTGGGGGGCGCCAGGCACTCGTGGGTGTATCTCGGCAAAGCCGAGTGGGATCCCGCCAAAGCCGCCGCGGCCATGACGCCGCTCGTGGAGGAACACCTTCGTTTCTGGGGATTCCTGCCGTTCAAGAAATACGTGTTCCTGAACATCGTCACCGGGGGTCGTGGCGGATCCGGGGTCGAGCATCTCAACTCCGTCGCCATCACGGGCGGCGGACTGGAGCCGGCCACCCAGGACGCGCGCTTCAGAAATGCGAGCTTCATCAGCCACGAGTACTTCCACGCGATGAACGTCAAGCGGCTGCGCCCGATCGAGCTGGGGCCCTTCGACTACGAGAAGGCGCCGGTGACGACAGGTCTCTGGGTCGGTGAGGGGCTCACGTCGTATTTCGGGGATCTGCTCGCGGCCCGCTCCGGCCTGGGCACGCCGCAGGATTACCTCACCCTCTGTTCGAAGCACATCACCGATCTTCAGACGAAGCAGCCCGGCCGGTTCGTGCAGACGCTGGAGCAGTCATCGTCACAGATGTTCGAGCGTCTCCCCGCCGACAGGAAGGTGGACTACTACATCAAGGGCCCGGTCGTGGGACTGATCCTCGACGCCCACATCCGGCGGATGACGAATGGGAAGAAGAGCATGGACGACGTCATCCGCCTGGAGTACAAGCGCTGGTCGGGTCGACACGGTTACACCGGTGCGCAGTTCAACCAGACGGTGTCAGACGCCGCAGGCGTGGATGTCTCGGCGTTGCTGCACAGGCTGATCGCCACCACCGAGGAAGTGGACTACACCGAAATGCTCGACTGGTTCGGGCTCCGCTTCATTCCCGAGTCGGATCCCGCCAAGGCGTGGACGCTGGAAGTGCTGCCTGAGGCGACCGCCGCGCAGACGGCGCACTTCGCCGCGTTCATGGCCCACTCGAAGGCCAGGTAGGTACTCGTGCACAAGAAGATTCACCGAGATGAACTTCAGACCATTCCAGGCGTTGGTCCGAGTATCGCTCGAGACCTGCGAGCGATCGGAATCAGAAGGGTCGCCGATCTGCGAG
>DAIUEK010000064.1:0-7889 GCA_036845165.1 Vicinamibacterales bacterium
GGATGGAGGGGTCGTTGATCAGCGCGTCGCGATCGCGCGCGCGCTGATCAACGACCCCTCCATCCTGCTCGCGGACGAGCCGACCGGCAACCTCGACACGCGCACCAGCATCGAGGTCATGGACATCTTCCAGAAGCTGAACATGGAGCGCGGCATCACGGTGATCCTGATCACGCACGAAATAGACATCGCCGAGCACGGCACGCGGCTCGTCCGCTTCCGCGACGGCAGGATCCAGCTCGATCAGCCGGTCCAGACGCGGCGGATGGCGGGCGCGGAGCTCAAGCTGCTGCCACCGCCCGAAGAAGACACCTCACATGCACGAGTGGCCGATAGCCAGCAACCAGTTGCCAGCTGAGGCAAGGAAAAGATCCTGGTAACCTGGAAACTGGTGACGGGAAACGACACATGTCAATCTTCATGATCCTGCGGATCGCGCTGAAGGCGCTCAGCCGCAACAAGATGCGCACCATCCTGACGATGCTCGGGATGATCATCGGCGTCGGCGCCGTCATCACGATGGTGGCGCTCGGCACCGGCGCGAGGACCACGATCGAAGAGCGCGTGAAGTCGGCCGGCACCAACATGATCATGGTGAGCGCCGGCAACTTCTCGCAGGGAGGGGTCCGCATGGGACAGGGGCAATCCACGACCCTGACGCCTGACGACGCGAACGCCATCAGACAGTTGGACGGCGTCCAGTACGCGTCGGCCACCGTCAACTCCCGCTCCCAGGTGATCGCCGGCAACCAGAACTGGTCCACCCAGGTCCAGGGCGTGGACATCGACCTGCCGCTCATCAGAAGCTGGGCGACCAAATACGGCAGCTTCTTCAGCGCCCAGGATGTCGCCGGCTCGGCCAAGGTCGCGTTGCTCGGGACGGTGGTCTCCGACACGCTCTTCGGGCCGGACGTGGATCCGACCGGACAAATCATCCGCGTGCGCAGCCAGCCGTTCAAGGTGATCGGCGTCATGGCCAGCAAGGGGCAATCATCGGGGGGCCAGGACCAGGACGACGCGGTGTTCGTGCCGTACACGACGGTGCAGAAGAAGCTGCTCGGGCAGCAGAACATCAGCGGTGTCACGGTCTCGGCCGCAAGCGCCGGGCAGATCCTGGACGTCGCGGAGTCCATCCGCATCACGCTCCGGACGCGGCACAAGATCCAGCCGGGCGACAGCGACGACTTCATGGTCCGCACGCTGGAAGAAATGGCCAGCGTCCAGACGGCCACCACCGACACGATGACGAGCCTGCTCGCGAGCATCGCGGGGGTGTCGCTGCTGGTCGGCGGCATCGGCATCATGAACATCATGCTGGTGTCAGTGACCGAGCGGACGCGCGAGATCGGCCTGCGCATGGCCATCGGCGCGCGCGGGCGGGACGTCCTCCTGCAGTTCCTCGTCGAGGCGGTCGTCATCAGCCTGATCGGGGGGCTCATCGGCATCGCGCTCGGCTTCGGCCTGAGCGCCGCCGTGCAGAAGTTCATGCTGTGGCCGACCACTATACCGCCGAACGCCATCGGGATGGCGTTTGGCTTCGCGGCGGCCACGGGGGTGTTTTTCGGTTTCTATCCGGCGCGCAAGGCTGCGAGCCTGGATCCTATTGAAGCGCTGCGCTTCGAGTAAGCGCGCTTCAATGTTCGTCGTCACCACTCGTTTACTATTTCAAGGAGTCAGAGCATGAAGCAGACAATCGGATTGACGGCGGCCCTCGTCGTCGCGCTGGCCTTGGTTGGCTACGCGCAGAAGAAGGCGGACTTCTCGGGCACGTGGACGCTGGACCAGGCGGCCACCGACGCGGCGAATCCGGCGGCGACGACCCCGCCCGCGGGCGGCGGCGGCCGCGGCATGGGCGGCGGCGCGACGCTGACCATCAAGCAGACGGCCGATTCGCTCGCGATCGAGCGCCCCGGCCGGGGCGGCGGTGCGCCCACGACGACCACGTACAAGCTGGATGGAACCGAAACGGAAGTCCCGATGGGCCGTGGCGGCACGGCGAAGGCAAAGGCCAAGTTGGACGGCGACAAGATCGTCATCGAGACGACCGGCGCGGGCCAGGACGGCACGCCCGTGACGACGACCGCGACCTACTCGATCGACAAGGACGGCGTCCTGTGGGTCGAGAACAAGAACGCGAACGGCACCCAGAAGCGCGCCTTCAAGAAGACCACCTAATCGACTGAAGATCGGCGATTGGCGAATGCCGATTGGGGAAGGCCGGGGCTTACGCTCCGGCCTTTTTCTTTTCCAGGAGCTCGCGCGCGGAAAGGCCCGTGACGGGATCGACCACGTCCGGTGCGACCGCCGCGAGCGGCTCCAGCACGAACAGCCGATCGCGGAACCGCGGGTGCGGGACCTGCAGCCCCGGTTCATCGATCACCTCATCGCCGGCCAGAATCAGATCCAGATCGAGCGTGCGCGGCGCCCCCTGGTACGGCCGTGTGCGTCCGGCGGCCCCCTCGATCGCGCGCAGCGCGTCGAATATCTCCCGTACAGGGCGCACGGAGGTGCCGACGCCCACCGCGTTGAGATACGGTGGATCGTGCTCCAGGCCCTCGCCGACGGGCGCGGTTTCGATGAGCGGGGAAAGCGTGAAATCCGTGAAGAGCCGTCCGACCTGCTCGGCGGCCCCAAGGAGATGCTCGCGCCGCTGCCCGAGATTGCTCCCGAACGCGACGACGATCAGTCGGTCTGCCTTCTGCCGTCTACCGTCTGCCTTCGTACTTAATTCACCCACCGGGCCGGCAGCACGGCCCCCTTGGTGCCCGCGCCCTCAGCGCGCCTGCCGAGCAGATCCGACCGGCCGGCCAGCGCCTGCTCGAAGAAGCGCTTCTGCTCGAGCGTCTCGCCGAGCACCACCCGCAGCATCGTCCGGTTGCGCGCGTGCGTCACGTGCTCGACGCGGTCGCGCCATCGATCCACGAACGTCTGGGCGCTGTCGCGGTCCTCGCGGATCACGGCGGCCTGGGCATCGTCCTTCTTGCCGGAGGCCTGGATATGCGGCTCCGGCGCGTCCTCCGCCGCCCCGGCAAGGTCGGTAATGGCGTCGCGGACCCAGGCCAGGTGGACGTCCTCGCGGTTGATGACGTACTGGTAAGTGTTGTTGAAGTCGTAGTCCGTGACGAAGCGCGCGCCGGCGACGTGGCGCTGGCGCATCGCGGATTTCTCGCGGTAGAGCTCACGAAGCATCTGGAGCAGATCGGCGGGTTTCACGCGTTCTGTTTTTCCTTGCAGGTAATGCAGACGCGAGTCCAGGGGATGGCGTTCAGCCGCGGCTCGGCGACCTCTTCGCCGCAGTCGCGGCAGATCCCGTACGTGCCCTTCTCAATCCGGCGGAGCGCCTCTTCGATCGCCTGGAGGATCTTGGCGTCGGTCTGCTTCAGTTTGAGCTGAATGTGGACTTCGTTGTTGCCGCTCGCCTGGTCGGCGAGGTCCCCCTGGCGCGAGTTGACGTCTCCCATCGTTTCCTGGAGGGGCTTCACGCCGCTGCCGGCCGACAGGATCTCTGTGCGCTTCCTCAGCAGCGATTCCTTGTAAATGGACGTGTCCATGCCGTGCTTCTCCGGGGGAACCTCTCAATCGCGGCCGGCGGCCGCCTGACAATCTGTAATCTTACCACTTGTCGGCTCGACCAGCCACGGCCCGACGGCTCTTTGACAAAGGCCACTCAGATACAAAGATGCACGTCACTCCGCTCTCAGCGTTCCCAATGGCTTTTTTCGGAGGACGTCATAACTTGAGGCCACGCCGACGATGCCGACGAGCGCGGTCGTCATGAGCGCCCCTGCCAGGGCAAGACCCGGGGCGGGCCGCCAGGGAATATCCAGAACGTGGCGCGAGATCGCCCACGTCAGCCCGATCGCGCCCGCGGCACCCACGGCACCCGCCAGCAGGCCGAGGCCGCCATATTCGAGCGCGAGCATCGCGCCGAGCATGCGCGTGCTCGCGCCGAGCGTCCGCAGGATCGCCGCTTCGTAGACGCGCTGGAACTTCGTCATCGCCACCGCGCCCGCCAGGATCAGCACGCCGCTCACGAGCGCGATGCCCCCGACGATCGAGATGGCGAGCGTGACGTTGTCGACCGCGGTTTTCACCGTCGCGAGGACCTCGCGCAGGTCGATCGCCGAGACGTTGGGAAACCGGGTCACGAGGTCGCGCTGGAAGCGGCCGCGCGCCGCGGGATCCTCGGGCGCCTTCAGGATGCCGATCCATGTCTGGGGCGCGCGCGCCAGCGGCCCGGGACGAAAGACGAACATGAACCCGCCGCTCCTGGCGTCCTCCCACTGCACCTCGCGGACGCTCGACACGCGGGCGTCGATGGTGCGCCCAAGCACGTCGAAGCGGATCGTGTCCCCGACGTCGATGCGAAAACGGTCGTGGATGCTCTTCTCAATCGACACGTCCGCCACCGGCGCGTTCTCCGGGAGCGCGGGCTGCCCCGTCCAGAACGCGCCGCCTGTGACCTTCTCGTTTGCCTCGAGATGGTCGCGATACGTAATCGTGTACTCCCGCGCCAGTGACCCCTGCCGGCGCACATCGTCCGACGACTCGAGAGTCGTATTGCGGCCGTGCACGCCGGTCACGCGGGCGCGCATCACGGGAATCATCCTGGGCGGCTCCGCACCGGCCGCCTTCCGGCCGTCCAGGAACGCGCGGACCGCGTCGACCTGCGTCGGCAGGATCTCGATCAGGAACATGTCCGCGCCGCCTGAGGACAGCTCGAGTGAAAACTGCTGGAGCAGGTTCGCCTGCAGCGAACGGACGCCGATCACGAAGAAGCTGCCGATCCCGACGGCCAGCAGGATGACGCGCGTCTGGTTTCCGGGCCGGGCGAGGTTGAGCACCGCGTGGCGCAGCGGGAACCAGCGCGCGCGCGCCACCGGACGCACCGCGCGCACGGCCACGGTACTGACGATGTGCAGGACGAATGCGACCCCGGCGAAGCCACCGCAGACGATCGCCCCCACGCGCAGGGATGCGGCCTGCCACCCCGCGACGGCGACGAGCGCGACGCCCACCAGGACGGCCGCGCCCGCCTGTGTCCAGTCCATAGCGGCGAGCCGCGCGCGAACGCCGGCCGCGGTCCACCACGGCGGATACCCCGCGGGCCCGGTGAGGCCGGCGGTCGTGCCGCCGCGCAGCAGGAGCAGCGGCTTCACTCGACGGACTTCGAGGAGCGGCACGAGCGAGAACAGGAGCGAGACCAGCAGCCCGACGCTGACCCCCTGCCAGACCGCCGATCCCGTGAGCGTGTACCGCGACGCGCCGAGCGCCGCACCCATGCTGGCGGGAACGGCGGCCAGCGCGGCGCGCGCGAGGACCACGCCGAGGGCGCTGCCCGCCAGGCCGAGGAACACCACCTGGAGGACGTAGGCCGCCAGCACCTGCCGCGTCGTGGCCCCGACGCACTTGAGAATGGCGACGCTGCGGATCTTCTGGCGCACGAAGACGCGCGTCACGCTCCACACGCCGATGCCGCCGAGCACGAGGATCACGAACCCCACGAGGCTCAGGTAGTTCTCGGCGCGCTGGAGATCGTCGCCGATTTGATCTTCGGTCGAGCGGAACGATCGCGCGTTGACGAAGCGCGACCGGAAATCGCGCCGCAGATCGGCGACGAGCGACGCGACCCCCGACTCGTTCATCTTCAGCAGGATCTGGTAATTCGCGCGGCTGCCGAACGACAGGAGTCCTGTCGCGCGGAGGTCGTCGTAGTCGATCATGACGCGCGAGCCGAACGTGAACGCGCCCACGCGGCGCCCGGGCTCCTGCGCAATCACCCCCCGGATAGTGAACGGGATGCCGCCAATCAGCAGCGGATCGCCGACGGAGAGGCCGAGCTGCGCGAGAAGCTCCGGCCGCACGAGCGCCCCGTGATCCGCCAGGAGCGCATGCGAGAACGCGCGGCCGTCCTGCAGCATGACCTGGCCGTAGAAGGGAAAGCCATCCTGCACGCCCCGGAGCTCCACCATGCGGGCGACGGGGGCCCCCGTGCCGTCCGGCGGGCGCACCATCGTCGCCGCCTCGATCGTCTCCTGGCGCGCGATGATCGGCGCGGTCGAGAGCCGCGTCTCCAGATCCGCGCGCAGTTCCGGCGTCCACGGACGATTGGTCCCGATCGCCACGTCACCGGCGATGAGCGCCCGGGATTCCCGCGTCAGGCTGGCCCTGACCGTCTGGATCATCGAGCGCAGCGCGACGATGGCGCCGACGCCGATCGCGACGCTGACGAAGAAGAAGAGGAGGCGGCGCCAGGACGCGCGGATCTCGCGCAGCGCCATCAGCAGGACGAACATCATGACACCACGTGACCGTCCCGCAGGGCGATCGTGATGTCGGCGCGCTCGGCCAGCTCGGGGTCGTGCGTCACGAGCACGACGGTCGTGGCGCGCCGGCGGTTGACGTCGATCAGCAGGTCGATGACCTGGCGGCCGGTCGCCGAGTCGAGGTTCCCGGTGGGCTCATCGGCCAGCAGGATCGCGGGCTCGTTCGCCAGCGCCCGCGCGATGGCCACCCGCTGCTGCTCGCCGCCGGAGAGCTGCGACGGATAGTGATGGCGCCTCGGGCCGAGGCCGACCTCGGACAGGAGCGCGTCCGCGCGCGCGCCGGGATTCGGCGTGCCTACGATTTCGAGCGGCACGCGGACGTTCTCCCAGGCAGTCAGCGACGGGAGCAGGTGGAAGAACTGGAAGACGAAGCCGATGTGCTTGCCGCGGAACCGCGCCAGCTCGTCCTCGGACATGGCCGTGATGTCGGACCCGTCGATCACGATGCGGCCCGTGGACGGCGCGTCGAGGCCGGCCATCAGCCCCAGCAGCGTGGACTTGCCGCTGCCCGAGGGACCGGTGATGGCCGCCACGCCCCCCGAGTCGATGCGCAGATCCAGCGGATGCAGGATCGTGAGCATCGCGTCGCCGCTCGTGACGGTCTTGGAAACGCCGTGAAGTTCGATCATGACGCGGCGGCCGCGTCGACCATCGGCTTGAGCACGGTCCAGACGGTGTCGGCGACAATGCGCGCGCCTTCCACGTTGGGGTGAATGCCGTCCGCCTGGTTCAGCGTGGACACGCCGGCCACCTGGTCGAGCAGGAACGGCAGCAGCGTCACCTTGTACTGTTTCGCGAGATCGCGGTAGACCTGTCGGAAGGATACGATGTACTCCGGCCCGAAATTCGGCGGCGCCTCCATGCCGGCGAGCAGCACCGCGATCCCCCGGTCGTGCGCCCCTTCGATGATCGCGGCGAGGTTCTTCTTCATTTCGGAGACCGGCAGGCCGCGCAGGCCGTCATTCGCGCCGAGCGCGAGGACGAGGATGCGCACGTTGCCCTGGTCCAGCGCCCAGTCGAGCCGCTGCAGCCCCGCCGCGGACGTGTCCCCGGACTCGCCGGCATTCACGACCTCCCACCCGTACCCGTCGACGTTGAGCTTTTCCTGGAGCAACGCGGGATACGCCTGAATCTCCAGCAGCCCCAACCCGGCGGTCAGACTATCGCCGAGCACGACGATCCTCGGGCGCGCGGACTCATTCGGCTTCGCAGGGGCCGCGGACGCGGCCGGCGCTGTAGATGCCGCTGGCGGGGAGGACGGCGGCGGTGGCGAGGTGCTGGAGCCACGGGTACAGGCTCCGGCCAGGGCGCCCAGGGCCAGCACGATAGACACCCAGCCCCCGGCCCGGCTCGTGCGCAAGAATGAGGGCATGTATCTTTATATTATAGAGGGAGCATGGCAAGAGGGTTTGAATCGAAGAACGTCGAATACCAGCAGGAAGAGGCCGCGCGAGGCCGGGTCAGTAAGGTGAAGCTGTCCGCCGAGGAGCAGGCGCGCATCGCGCGACGCGGCAGCCTCGAGCTCGCACGCAAGCGGGCGGTCGCCGATCTCGCCCGCGCGTC
>DAIUEK010000065.1:0-6239 GCA_036845165.1 Vicinamibacterales bacterium
TCCGGGACGATCGAGCTGCTGCTGACCTCGCCGGTCACCGACGTCGAGATCATCCTCGGGAAGTTCTTCGGCGCGCTCGGCCTGTATGCGGCGATGCTGTCGGTCACGCTGATCTACATCGGCATTTTGTTCGTCTACGGCAACCCGGAGTGGCGGCCGGTGGTGGCGGCGTACCTGGGCCTCCTGTTGATGGGCGGGACATTCGTGTCGCTCGGCCTGCTGATTTCCAGCACGACGAAAAACCAGATCGTGGCGGGCGTCGTCACGTTTGTCGTGTTCCTGCTGCTGTGGATCATCGGCTGGTTCGCCGACACGGCGGGGCCGACGATCGGGCCGATCACGTCGTGGCTGTCGATCACCGAGCACTTCGATGACTTCTCGAAGGGGATCATCGACACGAAGCACGTGCTCTATTACCTGAGCCTCATCACGTTCGGCCTCTTCCTGACGGCAAAGTCGGTCGATACCGAAAGGTGGCGAGGCTAGTCATGCTGAAGCGCATGCTCGGACTGCTCGGGTGGCTCGGCGTGGCCTTCGTCTTCGCGGCGGTGGCGATCCGGTTCCTCAAGCCGGAGTGGCAGCAGTACTACAACGGACTGGCGATCGCCGGCCTGGTCTGCACGCTCCTCTACATCCTCAGCCAGTGGCGGGAGATCGGCCAGGCCTTCGCGGGACGGCAGGCGCGCTTCGGCACGCTCGCGGCCGCGAGCGTCCTCGTCGTGTTCGGCATCCTCGTCGCCATCAACTACCTCAGCGCGAGGCACAACAGGCGCTGGGACCTCACGGCGGCGCACCAGTTCTCGCTGTCCGACCAGACCAAGAAGGTCCTGCAGGACCTGAAGGAGCCGGTCCGCATCCGGATCTTCGCCCGGAGCGACGAGTTCCAGCGGTTCCGGGATCGCCTCGACGGATACTCTTACCAGTCGAAGCAGGTCTCGACGGAATACATCGATCCCGAGAAGAAGCCGGGCATGGCGCAGCAGTACGGCGTCACGGCGCTCGGCACGGTCGTCATCGAGTACAAGGGGCGCAACGAGAAGGTCAACTCCGAAGGCGAGCAGGAGCTGACGAACGCCCTCATCAAGGTGATCCAGGGGCGGCAGCCGAAGGTGTACTTCACCCAGGGACACGGCGAGAAGGACACGGTCAGCGCCGACCGTGGCGGGTATAACGCGATCACCGCCGCCCTCACGACCGACAACTTCGTCGTGGATAAGATCGTCCTGGCGCAGCAGCCCGCGGTGCCCGACGACGCCGAAGTGCTGATCATCGCGGGTCCGAAGACCGACTTCCTCGGGCCCGAGATCGACATGGTCAAGGCGTATCTCGCGCGCGGCGGCAAAGTCTTCGTGATGCTCGATCCCGTCCTGAAGGTCGACCAGCCGCAGCCCGTCGGGCTGCAGGGCCTGCTGAGGGAGTGGGACATCGAGGCGGACAACGACCTCGTGCTCGACGTCAGCGGCATGGGCCGCCTGCTCGGGACCGACGAGTCCGTGCCGGTCGCGGCGAGCTATCCGCCCCATCCCATCACGGAGAACTTCAACCTGATGACCGCCTACCCGCTGGCGCGCTCCATGACGCCGGTCGAAGGCGGGACCAACGGACACACGGCGCAGAAGCTCGTGGAAACCAGCAAGAACAGCTGGGGGGAAACCAACCTCAAGAGCCTGGCGGGCGGCCAGCCCCCGAAGGCGGAGGACGACGACAAGAAGGGTCCCGTCAGCCTCGCGGCCGCCGTCTCGGGCCCGGCCACCGTCACACCGGCCCCGAAGAACGCCGCCAAGGAAGGGGACAAGCCCAAGACGGCGGAGACGCGCCTCGTCGCCTTCGGGGATTCGGACTTCGCGAGCAACGGCGCGCTGGGGGTGCAAGGCAACCGCGATCTGTTCCTGAACTGCGTGAACTGGCTGGCGCAGCAGGAGAACCTGATCGCCATCCGGCCGCGCGACCCCGAGGACCGGCGCATCACGCTGACGGCGGACCAGCAGCAGCGCATCTTCTACCTGACGGTCCTCATCATCCCCGGCCTGATCCTGCTGGCCGGCGTGCGGACCTGGTGGCGGAGGCGTTAGTGCTCAAATCGAGAAATGATCGGAGCACTAGATGAAGGGCGTGCGCTCGTTCCTGGTGCTGCTCACCGTCGCGGCGGGGCTCGGCGGATACCTGTACTACGACTCGAAGCGTGAGCCGGCCGATCAAAAGAAGCAGGAGAAGGTGTTCGCCGGCGTCGTGTCGGACAAGATCGAGCGGGTGACCGTGAAGGCGGTTGGCGGCGATCAGACGACGGTCGAGAAGCAGGGGGCCGCATGGCAGGTCATGCAGCCTGCGCCAGTCCCGGCGGACGAGGCGGAGCTCTCCGGCATCACGTCCAACCTCGCGTCGCTCGAGGTCCAGCGCGTGGTCGACGACCAGCCGACGGACCTGAAGCAGTACGGGCTCGACCCGGCGCGGATCGAGGTGAGGTTCACGTTCGCCGGCAAGGAACAGAAGCTGCTCCTCGGGCAGAAGACGCCGACGGGCACGGATCTCTACGCGAAGGTGCCCGACACGCCGCGCGTGTTCCTGGTCTCGTCCTACCTCGAGTCGACGTTCAACAAGTCCAGCTTCGATCTGCGCGACAAGACGATCCTGAAGATCGACCGGGAGAAGGTCGACCATCTGGAGATCGACACGCCGGAGCGGACGCTGAAGTTCGCGAAGCAGGGGGCCGACTGGCGCATCACGTCCGCCGCCGATGCGCGCGCCGATTTCGGCGCCATCGAAGGCATCGTCGGACGGCTGAACACCACGCCGATGAAGTCGATCGCCTCACCCGAGGCGGCGAACCTCGAGGAGTACGGTCTCGAGAAGCCGGCGGCGACGGTCCGCGTGACGTCGGGCAGCGCGCAGGCGGGGCTCGCGATCGGCAAGAGCGCCGGCACCGGAGTCGTCTACGCGAAGGACCTCTTGCGGCCGATGGTGTTCACGGTGGAATCGGCGCTGCTCGACGAGCTGAAGAAGCCGGCCGACGACTTTCGCGTGAAGGATCTGTTCGACGCCCGCGCCTTCAACACGACGCGTATCGAGGTCGCGCGGAACGGCCAGACGCTGGCATTCGAGAAGGAGAAGGGCAAGGACGAGTGGAAGCAGGTCGCGCCCGCCCGGAAGGCGGCGGACGGCGCCAAGATCGACGCGCTGCTGACGGCACTGACGAACACGCGCGCCAACGGGTTCGTGGACACGATCGCGGGCACGGGGCTCGAGACTCCCGAGCTCACGGTCAGCATCACCTACGAAGACGGCCAGAAACACGAAAAGGTCGCCTTCGCGCGCAAGGGCGCCGACACCTACGCGCGGCGCGATGGCGAGGCGGCCGCCGCGAAAGTCGACGCCACCGCGCTCGACGGGATTATCAAGGCCATCGACGCATTGAAATAGCGTGACTGTCACGGCCCACGGCTTTTTCACAAAGCTCACAAAGATCACAAAGCTCACGAAGATCACAAAGGTTTCTTTGTGGTCTTTGTTTCTTTGTGGTCTTCGTGAAAAAGCCGTGGCTCGTGGGGTCGCGGCAAGCCTTCTGGTTGTTGCCGGTTGCACCCACGCCCCGCCAGCCGTGGCCCCGAAGCCCAACCCACGCGCTGAGCGCGCCCTGAGCTCGGACCTCGGCAGAATCTTCGGCGCCCCCGTCATGGAGCAGGGGCTCTGGGGCGTCGAGGTGAAATCCCTCGATACCGGCAGGGTGCTGTACGCCCTGAACGCGCGCAAGCTGATGATGCCGGCGTCGAACATGAAGATCGTCACGCTGGCCGCGGCGGCGGAAATGCTCGGGTGGGACTACCGGTTCAGGACGGCGCTCGAAACACTGGCGCCCGTCCAGGACGGGATCCTGAAGGGCGATCTCATCGTCCGCGGCAGCGGGGATCCGACGATCAACACGCGCGGCAATCGCGCCACGGCGGTGTTCGACGAATGGGCCGCGGCGTTGAAGGCGGCCGGCATCACCCGCATCGACGGCGCCATCGTCGGCGACGACGACACGTTCGATGAGGCCTGGCTCGGGCAGGGATGGTCGTGGGACTACCTGCAGTACGGTTATGCGGCGCCGATCGGCGCGCTGGAATTCAACGAGGACGTCGCCACGCTGTCGATCCGGCCTGGCGCCAATCCCGGTGAGCCCGTCGCGCTCGAACTCACTCCAGGGTCGGGATTGACGCTGGTGAATCATGCGGTCACCGGCGAACCCGCATCGCCAACAACCATCGAGTTCGATCGGCGGCCGAACGAAGCCGTGATCGAGGTCACCGGCTCGATCCCGAGCGCCGCGCCGCCGGCGTCACGTGACGTGGCCGTCGTGAATCCGACGGTGTACTTTGCGCAGGCATTGAGGAATGCGCTGGTCGCCCGCGGCATTGACGTCGCGGGCGGCGGTGTTGACGTCGACGACGTGCGGGCACGGGTGCCGGACGGGCCGCGACGGGTCCTCGCCGAATCGCTGTCTCCCCCGCTCCGCGATATCGCGATCGTCATGATGAAGGTCAGCCAGAACCTGTATGCCGAGACGCTGCTGAAGGCGGTGGGCGCGGCGAAGGGGACGGCCGGGACGACCGCGGCCGGACGCGACGTGGCGCGGGGCGTATTCGGCGCGTGGAACATCGCGCCGGGCACGTATGTACAGGCTGACGGTTCGGGGTTGTCGCGCTACGACTTTGTGACCGCGGACATGATCGTCACGCTGCTCGATCATATGTACCGCGATCCGCGGCACCACGACGCCTTCGTCGCCACGCTGCCGATCGCGGGAAAGGATGGGACGATTTCGTCGCGGATGAAAAACACGCGCGCGGAAGCGAATGCGCTGGCCAAGACCGGCTCGATCGCAAACGTCCGGGCGCTCTCGGGCTACGTCAAGACGCGGGACGGCGAAACCCTGGTGTTCTCAATCCTCGCGAACAGCTTCACGATCCCCGCCGCCACGGTGAACTGGATCGCGGACCTCGCGGTCGAGACGCTGTCGAACTACACCCGTCGAATCCCTCATCCCTGATCCCTGATCAGCGATTCTTAAGTTCGGAGATGCGCACCAGCGCCCGGCCGGCTTCCCGCTTCACTTCGTCGTCGGGGTCATTCGCGGCTTTCTTGAGCGCCGGGATCGCCGGCTCCGCGAGCGTGCCGTAGGCGGCCAGGGCGACTGCGGCCGCCTGCCGGACTGATGCTTCCTCGTCGGCGAGCGCCTTGATCAACCCGGCGACTTCCTTCTCCGGGCTGTCCCGGACGATTCCCAGATACGTGACCGCGACATTCCGGACGGACGAGTCGGGATCGCGCAACGCATCGAGCAGCAGCGGCACGACGATCTGCGGATCGATCGACGCGCGCTCCCGGAGCTTGCCGAGCGAGCGCAGCGCCTCGCGCCGGATGACCGCTTCGTCCGACGTGATGGCCTCGCGCAGGGCCGGCACGGCGGCGGACCCCATGAAGCTGAGCGCGAGCGCCGCCTCCGGCGCGTACTCGCGCTCCTGCAGCGCCGCGGCGACGTCGGGGATGGCTTCGGCGGCGCGCGCGCCGAGAATGGCGCTGGCCTTGAGCGCCGCCTTGCGGTGCGCGGGATCGGCGGCCGGGTCCTGGAGATTGCGGCGGATGACCGGCAGGGCCGCGGTCCCGCGCTGCTCGAGCTCCGCGGTCGCGGCCCCGACGTCCTTCGGCGTGCGGCTCAGGAGATCGTCGAGCCAGCGGTCGTCATTGCGGACGACGACCCGAACGGGACCCGCGTTGGGCGCGCGGTAATACCACACGGCAACGCCCACGCCGGCCACGAGCGCGACAAACAGACCGACGAAGCGCCACACCTGACTATTCTACTGTCGCTTGTCGGGCCACGTGCAGAGGGCCTAGCGGTACCGCTCGAGCGCCTCCGCGAGCGTCGCCTGCGTGATGGGCTTGAGCAGCGTGCCGCTGACCTGCAACTGCTCGCCGTAGCGTTCGAGCACGGCGGCCGTGCTCATGGCGACGACGGGCGTGTCTTCGACGCTCGGCATTTCGCGCAGGTGGTTCATGAACGTGAGCCCGTCGATCCGCTCCATCATGATGTCGAGCAGAATCACGCTGGGCTGCAAGCCGTCGCGCAGGTGCTCGAGGGCCTGAAGGCCGCTCGACACGGCCTTGACGCGGAATCCCATTTTTTCGGCAAGGACATCGACGAGCAGCAGGACGGACGGGTCGTCGTCCACGACCATCAGCAGGGGCGCTTCACTCATCGG
>DAIUEK010000065.1:6339-7882 GCA_036845165.1 Vicinamibacterales bacterium
GCGACCAGTTGCCGCAGGAGGGCGCCGGCGTCGTGCGGGAGGTCCGCCGCGCGCGCGACGACGATCGCCGCCGGGGGCGGGGCGCTCACGAGCACGGCGACGTGCCCGGGGCGCTCGATGATCCGCGAGGCGATGGTTTTCAAGCCGGCCGCGTCCCAGCCGGGAAGCGCCGCGGCGACGAGCTTCGCGCTCCCGGCGTCCGTCGCGGCGTCCGCCAGGGCATCCGCCTCCTGCGACGCGAGCTTCGACTGGAAGTCCTTGATCTGTTTCCGCAGCTCCCTGGCGTCGGCCTGCTGGCGCTCGATCGCGGCGGGCAGCTCCGCGGGAAGGACGGACAGCGCCCGCACGCTTCCGGCCACGGCGTCCCGCAGCGCACGGTAGCCGGTCAGCGCGCGGCCGCCGCAGAGAAACGTGACGCGCGAGCCGCCGCGGAACCGCTCCGTCGCGGCGACGGCGATGATCCCGATCGCGCCGGTGCGCGCCACGTGTGTTCCGCCGCACGCCGACAGATCGAAGTCCTGGACGTCGATCAGGCGGAGCGTGCCTTCGCGCGTGGGTTCCTTGCGCAGCGGCAGCGACGCGATCTCGTCCGGCCCGGCGAAGCGGATCGCCACCGGCCGGTCTTCCCAGACGATCCGGTTGGCCTCGTCTTCCGCGCGCGCGATCTCCGCCGCCGACAGCTCGCGGGCGAGGTCGATCGTCGAGTAGTCCGCGCCGAGGTGAAAACTCTCCGTCCGGGCGCTCAGCAGGCGATCGAACGCCGCCGACAGCACGTGCTGCCCCGTGTGCTGCTGCATGTGATCGAAACGGCGCGTCCAGTCGATCTGGCCGCTGACGCGACCGGCGGCCGGGGCGCGGTCCACCACGTGCAGAATCCGCCCATCGTCGGTCTCCACGACGTCGATGATTCGAGCGCCGGCGAGCGTCCCCAGGTCGAACGGCTGCCCGCCCGACGTGGGGTAAAACGCGGTGCGGTCGAGCACGACGGCCGTCTTCCCCTCATGCGTCGTCGCCTCGACGACATCGGCGTCGAACGCTTGCAGGTACGGGTCGTGGTAATAAAGACGCTCAGTCATCATTGGGTCCCTGGTCCCTTGGTCCCTGGTCCAGCAGTCCCTGGTCCATCGGCCCGGGGATCGATCGCGCCGGCTTCCTTGAAACCGCGCGCGCGCAGCACGCAGCTGTCGCAGTGGCCGCACGGTCGCCCGTCAGGCTGCGGATCGTAGCAGCTGTGGGTCAGGCCGTAGTCGACGCCGAGCGAGAGGCCGCGCCGAATGATGTCGGCCTTCGAGAGATCCAGCAGCGGCGCGAAAATTCTCAGCGGGCGCCCCTCGACGCCTGCCCTGGTCCCGAGCGCGGCGACGCGTTCGAACGCGCGCAGGTACTCGGGCCGGCAGTCCGGATACCCCGAGTAGTCGAGCGCGTTGACGCCGATCACGATGGCCTCCGCGCCGACGACTTCGGCCCAGGCCAGGGCCAGCGACAGGAAGACGGTGTTCCGCGCGGGGACGTAGGTGGACGGAATGTCGTTGGCGTGGATCGA
>DAIUEK010000066.1:0-1875 GCA_036845165.1 Vicinamibacterales bacterium
CGGTCGGTCATCAACCGGCATCAAGACCTCCTACGGCCATTATAACCGTAGGATTACCCCGGACACAAGGCCGCCCACGTGGCGCGCCACTTTGGTGTCGTGCGCCCTCCGGCGCCTTATCCCTTGACACGTCGAGGGCAGCGGTCATAATCAGCCCGTGCCCGGGGGCGCCGGCGGTGTCTGAGAGCGGGTCTTCCGTGAACCTGGCGAACGGAGACCCTTCTAGAGTTTCCTCGCCGGCTGAAAATGGAGAACCCATGCTTAGCACTCGTCTGTCTCTCTTACCCGTGGTGTGCTTGGTGCTCGCGGCCTCGACGCCGCAACACGCCCAGAACGTTGCTGTCGCCGAGCTGAAATCCGGGATTATCGTCGAGCAGTCGAATGTGGCGCCGCAGGCTTTGGCCTTGGAGCAGAGCATGGACATCAAGATGACCGGAGTGGGCAAGGCCATCCTCACCCAGGGCTTTTCTTCGCCGAAGCAGGTGGCGACGTACTCGGGCGCGCGGGCCGCAGTTGTTCTCACGGATGCGCAGCCGACCTTCTTGTTCCGCTTCATTCCGGAGAGCAGTTGGGGTGATCCGTCCGCGATGATGGCAGGCCAGGGACTGCCTGTCGGGACCAAGAACCCGAAGGAGTTCGTGCTGGCGCCGATGACCGTCGATGGGGACACGCGCGTGTTCGACACGGGCAAGATTCAGAAGATCAAGTTCAAGGTTCAATCGGTGAAACCAAACGAGTTCCGGGTTTCTCTCGAGAGTGCGCTCGCCCCAGGCGAGTACGCGTTTTTCATGGGCCAGGGCGGCGGCATGCTGCAGATGATCTGGGCGTTTTCCTATCGGGCCGCTGGCCACTGATCACGCGGAGACGCGGAGGTCGTACCGGTGCGTCTGGAAGCCGGCGAACATTTCACCAATCTGGTCGGCGGGTCCGAGATCCGCAAGAGCATCGGCAATGGAGTTCTGGTATTTCAGCCGGAGCAGGGGAGTGAGCTTGTCCTGGTCAAGCTCTTCGACGCCAACGCGCACGTAATGTGACAGCACGAAGTCGAGAAAGACCTGCTGCTTGCTGTTGAAGCGGGTGCGGATGGCGACCTGTGCATTCGACGCACGCTTTTCGCGGGTCAGTGGCGGCAGGGCGTACGCGACGTGCGCCAGGACGTCGAACAGGTCGCTCTTCTCTGCGTCGATGATGCGCTGCATTTCAGCCAACTGCTCACCACCGAAACCCTTGTCGGCCAGTCCAGAGAGAAGCTTCTTCCGCGTATCCGGCGCGCTCCAGAGAGCGCGCAGTTCCGCCTCGTCTCGGAAGAACTCCGGCAACCGGCCGAAGAGCATCTCCATGAACTGCTGCGCCGACATGGGAGTGCCGTCGGGATGCCAGAAGGTCGTGCTTCATCCGCCGCTGCTTGAACGCGTCGGCCCACACGTGCGCCAGCGTCCTAGCCTCAGCCATTTGGGCTCGCGTCAACCAATTCGCAACTGCTTTTCGACCATGCATGTATCGCTTCTTGTCCCTAGGCCCCGTCGCCTGACAAGTTGCAAGGTGCATCCACATAGCAGAACCACACCACGGCCTGCGCGTAGTCCTGCTCTACACCTAGACCGAATTCGCACTTCACACCCAGGCTGAGTTGCGCGTCCGCGTTCCCCTGCTCGGCGGCCTTCCGAAACCACGCCGTGGCCATCGGCTTCGCCGGTACGGGAAATTGACCCACTTGTGCTCTCCTGAATCGGACCAGGGAAGACACATGATCACGATCAGTGTCGAGCCGAGCCGCCTGAGGGCCTGATGCACGCGTCGGTTCGGCGAGGGTGGTCGTGGTCTCCACCCCTGTGGGGGGCGTGGAGGGCGCGTTCAGCGTTCGGGGCGGTGGGG
>DAIUEK010000066.1:1885-3634 GCA_036845165.1 Vicinamibacterales bacterium
AGGAGCGCGGTCCCTGTGGCGGGCGACGTGCTGCATCGCGTGATCGAGGGTACGCCGGGCATAGCGCTCGGCGTCGGGTCCGCGGCGTGGACGAGCGCGGTCGACCAGCTGCGCATAGATCGTGTCGGGCGCGTGTCCGTGCTCCAGACGTGTACACGCCCACGCCCAGTCTTGGCCGGACGGCGTGGTGTCGCCACAGGCCGTCTCGGCCGCGTAGGCGCGTGGGGGACGTGGGCGGCCGTGGTGGCGTGGTCAGGTGGTCGATGACCGTCCAGGGGCGGCCGCCGTGCGCGGTGGCCAGGACGTTCACCCAGCAGCCGCCGCGCTTCCAGTTCTTGAAACCCGCGAGACGGCCGAGGTGTTCGCCCGAGACCGAGCCGGGATCGGCGCCCAGCGTCACAATCCACCCGCGTTGCGCGCGCATCCGATTCTGTTCCGCCAGGACGCGGTCGCAGTGCAGCCACACATGACAGCCGCCGGCCGGCGAGGTTTCGACCAGCAAGGCGTCGAGCTCGCGGGCGAGGGCCTGCGCGCGATCGACCCCGACGTCATCGACGAAGACGAGGGGCCACGCGTGGCCGCGAGCGGGACGGATATAGACGTCGGCGTGCTGCACATTCTCCGCGCGCACCCAGGCGATCGGGAGCGCGTCGATCGCGCGCCCGCTGCCACAGCATGGCGCCCGTCGGTCGGCGCACGGCGAGGTCGATGCGGTCGACCCCGGTCGCCGCCCACCAGGACAGCATCGCGTGCGTGTGGTCGGAGGCGATCATCGGCGGGCGGCGCGCGCTAGCCCTGCACGGCGCGCAGCGAGGGCCCGTCGATCCGCACCGTGTGGCAGCGATGGCGCAGGCGGCTCAGCAGCGCCTCGACCAGCGCCGGATTGCCGAGGAGCGCGGGCCATTCGGCGTAGTCCAAATTCGTTGTGATAATTGTGGGCCGTCGCAGATAGCGTTCTTCCATCAGCTTGAAGAAGATGTTGGTTTGCTCCGGTCGAAGATTGAGGTACCCCAATTCGTCGACCAAAAGGACGTCGATGCGGGAGAGGCGCGCGAGCAAGTGACGGGACGACCGATCCGCGAGCGACGCGTACATCTCGTCGAAGAGATCCTGGGCGCGGATAAACAGTGCCCGATGGCCGTTCTGGATCGCCTTCAGCAGCAGTGCGGACGCGAGTCCGGTCTTACCCACGCCGGTCCCCCCGATGAAGACGATGTTTTCGGCTTTGGGCAGGAAGTCGAGGTCGGCGAGCGTGCGCATCTGGCGCGCGTTCACCCCCGGTTGCTGCTTGAAGGGAAAGCTTTCCAAGGTCCAGGTCTGCGGGAGCTTGGCCTGCTTGATCCGCCAGGCGAGCGCGGTCTCCTGCCGGTGATGCCACTGCGCCCGCAGCAGGCGGGCCAGGAAATCGCTGGGACTGCGCTGGGACTGATCGGTCTCGGCGAGTTCGGCGTCCAGGATCTGCGCGAGGTGCCCGAGGTGGAGATTCTTCAGCAGTTGGGCGAGTTCATCGGTCATCGTCGTCCTCCCGCGGGGGTGCTACGACGAAGTAGTCGTGCGCGATCCGCTGTAGCACCATGCGTTCCACGCGATCGAGATCGTAGAGGCCGTAGTCGGCGGCGGCCTGGACCGCCGCGAGGAGCGGCGCGCGCGGATAGTCGCGGACCATCCCGAGCAACCGGCGCAGGACGCGCGGCACGCGGCCGGCCGCGTGCCGCTTGATCGCGGCCACATACGCGGTGAGTTCGGGGG
>DAIUEK010000066.1:3734-5453 GCA_036845165.1 Vicinamibacterales bacterium
GGGTCGGTCACGTAGCCGTTGACGCGGTCGAGGACTTTCGCGTGGGCGGCGACGAGCCGCGGCCCCTGGAAGATCTCGATCGTCGTCTTCGCGTCGCGGATTTCGACGCGGCGGCCAATCAGCGCGACGGGGACCGAATAGCTCGTCCGATCGACATGCACGTACCCCGCCGTATCGACAATGCGATGGTGCAGTTGGTAGACGGCCGGGATCCGCCTGCGCCTCAGCCATCGCGCGATCGGCTTCGTGGCGCCCCGCCGCCGCGAGGGGCGTCGCCACGCCCTCGCGCAGGCGGCGATGGGCCCGGCGGGCCAGGCCCGCCAAGGCGGTCACGTCGTCGAGCAAGCGAGGCGCGGCGCCGCGATCCGGCCGGCCCGTGGCGTGCGCCCGCACCCGCAGCATCAGCAGCGGGTCGGTCCCCAGCAGCGCCCGCATGTCCTCGGTGCCCTCTTGCCACAGCGCATAGAGGTCCCCGACCTGACGCGTCGAGAGCTGCGCTCGCGCGATCGCGTCCGCGAGCGTCAGGCACGCCGCGCGATTGGCGCGCGCCAAGGGCACGAGGTACTTCATCGCCGCGCGGCCGACGAACGTCTTGAAGTTGTTCTCGACCGGCGCCGCGAAGCGGTACGCCATCACATTGAGGCCGTCGGTGCCGGGGTCGTTCGGCGTCGGGTACTGCTGCCAGTACTGCACGAGCGCCCGGCTCGGGCCGAGGCCGAGAGGGTCGATCGCCGCCAGCTCCGCCGGCGACAGCCCATAGTACCCGGCCTGAATCTGGTGCGAAGCCCCCGTCAGGCCGCGCACCGTCCCGCCGGCGCATGCCGCCGCCACCGCGCACTGGTACACGAGGATCCCGTCGCGCAGGGTCTCCGACGGCACGTTGCGGATGACTGGCGATTCGCTCGATTCCTTCAACTGCTCGTAGTTGGCGTAGAAGAACAGACGGTTCTTCTTCACCGGCGCGCCCAGGGCCGCGCCGTGAATCTGCTTGTCCAGCTTCGGCGGCTGGTTGGATTCGCCCGCCTTCAACTGCGTCAGCTTCAGGAAGTACTCGTTGGACGAGGTCGCGGTGTTGCGGTGCATCCCGTAGCCGGCGCCGTGAAAGATATTGCTGCCGGTCTTGGTGACGAGTGAAATCTGCCCGCCACTCGAGCGGCCCTGCTCCGCGCGCCGCTGATCGCGCCGCTGCGCGGGTCGCCTGTCGGCAGGAACACCGCGCCCGGCTGCAGGCTCATCAGGCTCACCGGGTTGCGCGCCTCGAGGGGCAGGGCGAGGATCTGCCGGCTCTCGATCACGTTGCCGAGCGTCGCGTCCGCCGTGCTCATCGCGACCGAGGCCTGGACCTCCACAGACTCGTTCACCCCGCCGACCGTCAGCACGATCGGCTCGAGCCTGCTGGTCGTGTCGACGGCGATTGCCACGCGGTCGCGCACCGCCGGGGAGAAGCCCTGGAGTTCGACTCTGATCTGGTAGGTTCCCGGGGGGAGGGCGATGAACCGGTACGTCCCGGTCCGGTCGGTAGTTGTGGCGCGCTCGGCGCGCGTGGCGGCGTTGAGGATGGTGACCGTGGCGCCGGGAATCGCCGCTGCCGAGCGTGTCGCATGATCCACCCCTCAGGGAGTTGATCCGGGCGATGCGAAACGACGGGCGCGCGTGTACGGCCGGGAGAATTGTGCACGCGGATTGTAGCACCGCTGTCCAGCTGGCGAGTATAAGGGG
>DAIUEK010000066.1:5553-7848 GCA_036845165.1 Vicinamibacterales bacterium
CGTGATCGAATTCGCCCGGCCGGCGGGTTGGTAACGATTCTGGTATCAGGGCAGGGCAGGGCACGATCAGAAGACCGCTACGACCCCTTTACCGCTTTATCGCAGCCCCTCGATCAGGTGGAGCTCGGACTGCCAGATGTTGGTCGAGTAGGCGAAGGCCTTTCCGTCGGGGGTCGTGAACGCCCAGAAGGCCATGATCCGGCCGGCGCGGTCCGCCGGAGTGATCTCGCGGACGAGCGCGACCGGATCTCCAACGGGAGGGCGCAACTGACGTTCGTCGGCTGCCGGAGCGGCGTGCGATGGCTGAGAGTGGCGATTGACGCCGGCCAACAGGTGAGACAGCAGACCGCGTTTCTCGCCCACGAACTCCAACACGCCGTGGAGGTCGCGCGCGCGCCCGAGGTGCAGGACATCGACGGGTTTCGCCGGCTCGGCGACGAATGGATCGTGGGTCACTCCACGGAACGCGAGAAACTCGGTGAAGGACTTCTGCACGTTTCCGGCCTTGGGAGGAGTCTAGCTGCTGCGCCCGGCATGCAGCGGATGGACGACCCGAAGTCCCGGCACCCGGACAAACTGCGCGTCGTGCGTCCAGATCTGCGTGGCGCCGTTGTCGAGCGCCGCCAGCGCGATCTGCAGGTCGAAGATTCCGGAACCGGCGACATCGAGGTCGGCGGCGAGCTGGAACAACCGGGACGAGAACGCCTCCCGTGGCGCCCAGAGCCGGGCGCCAGCGGTCACCAGGGCGTCGAGGAACGCGCCGGCCTCGGCGGCGGTGGACGGGCGGCCCGCCGCGGCCGGGTGCGTCACGACCGCGTAGAACTCGACGAGGCCCGCGTCGACGATGCCCCAGCCGAGACCGCTCTGCCGCGCGCGCTCGATGGCCCGCCGCGCGGCCTTGTGCTCCGGGGTGGCGCTCCGATGCGCGTAGACGAGCAGGTTCGTGTCCAGGGCGATCATCGATTGCGCCGGATCCACTCCCGCATGAGCGCGCGGTCGCGAACGTCCAGGCCCGGAGGCACTCCCCCATTGACGGTGATCCAACGAATGGCGTGGCCGCGGGACCTTTCCTCCGGTGCCTTCGCCAGCTGCCGGCGCAAACCGCGCTCGATCAGCACCTTCAGTGTGAGGCGTTCCTCGGCCGCCTTCTTCTTGGCCGCGATGAGCAGCCCATCCGGGAGGTCGACTGTCGTCTTCATATGGTTACACAGCTTACCATAAATATGGGTCCACTCTCGGTGCCGCCGACTTCGCCAGCCGCCTCGAACCGGCCGTCGGAGTACTCCAGAACCTGCCACGGCCACGCCGCCTGTCGCCCTCTCGCGTCACCCGCACCGTGCCTGTCAGATCCTCCAGCCAGAGCACTACCGATCAGCCGGCGTCGCCGCGAGAAATCCGCCTGTGAGAGAATGGCCGGAGGAGACCGCCGGGCCTGAACACGCCGACGGGGTGAGGCGTGTGGGGAGCGGCGGACAGGAGAAATTCCATGAAGGTGATGATTGATCTATCGGTCGTCCCGATTGGCGTCGGCGTGTCCGTGTCGGCGTACGTGGCCGCGTGCGAGCGCGTGCTCCAGGAGGCAGGCGTGTCGCACACGCTGCACGCGTTCGGCACCGACATCGAAGGCGAGTGGGACGACGTGTTTGCGGCCGTCAAGCGCTGCCACGAGGTGGTGCACCAGATGGGCGCGCCGCGCGTGCACAGCAGCCTCCGCGTCGGCACCCGCACCGACAAGGCGCAATCGCTCGACGACAAGGTGCGCAGCGTCGAGGAAAAACTGCGGCGTTGTTGACGCTGACGGACGACTGACGCCGCCAAACCGGATGTTCCGGACGAGACAGATTGAAGGTACTGAAACCGAAGGCAGACCTGCCGCCGGTTGTGCGCTATCGGCTGCCTGCTGTCGGCTGTCCGCTGCCGGCTATCGGCTACCTTCCGTCCATCTCCCTGAGCGCAAACCTCACGCTGACGATGAACGGCTCCTTGCCGGACTCGCAGTGTCCGTAGGTCGTCGTCACGAACGTGCCGTCGGGCAGCACGTCGACGCCGGGATACGCGCAGTCTCAGTCGTCCTTGTTGTCCATCAGCCGGATGCGATACTGCCCGTCGCGCCCCTTCACGATGTCCTCGAACGTCCCGACCTAGCCCACCCAGTCGCCCTTGCACGGACTCCCGCTCGCCATGTCGCGGAACGACACGAACAGCCGGCCGTCCGGCGCGTACTTCGCGGTGTGACGATCGCCGGTCAGCGACAGCGGAAGCTCGCGAGGTTCGGACCACGTCGCCGCTTCGTCG
>DAIUEK010000067.1:0-3400 GCA_036845165.1 Vicinamibacterales bacterium
GTCAAGGTAGCCACATAGACAGTATGCAGTTAATTCCGGTTAACAGTCCGCCGTTTGCTGTTTGCTGTTCGGCACTAACCAAAGGCGAGAGCAGGCGCACGGCTGTTTACGGTAAACGGCCAACGGCCAACGGCCAACGGCAAACGGCAAGGATCAGAGATGTCCTCCAGCAGCAACGACGCCCCAACCCGCTGGCGGACCCTCGCCGCGACGGATCCGGAGATCGCCGAATCGATCGCGCGCGAGCAGCACCGGCAGAACACGGGACTCGAGCTGATCGCGTCGGAGAATTTCGTCAGCCAGGCGGTGCTCCAGGCGGCCGGCTCGGTGATGACGAACAAGTACGCCGAGGGCTATCCAGGCAAGCGGTATTACGGCGGATGCGAATTCGTGGACGTCGCCGAGTCGCTCGCGATTGAACGCGCGAAGACGCTGTTCGGCGCCGAGCACGCCAACGTGCAGCCGCACTCGGGCGCGCAGGCCAACATGGCCGTCTATTTCTCGCTCCTGAAGCCCGGCGACACCGTGCTCGGCATGAACCTGGCGCACGGCGGCCATCTCACCCACGGCCATCCGCTGAATTTCTCCGGCAAGCTGTACAAGATCGTCCCTTACGGCGTCCGCAAAGACGACGAGCGGATCGACTACGACGAGCTCGAGCGCCTGGCGCACGAGCACAAGCCGAACATGATCATGGTGGGCGCGAGCGCGTACCCGCGCGTCATCGAGTTCGCACGCATCGGCGCGGTCGGGAAAGCGATCGGCGCGCCGGTCGTCACCGACATGGCGCACATCGCGGGGCTCGTCGCGGCGAACGTGCACCCCAGCCCGGTCCCGCACTCGGATTTCGTCACGACGACGACGCACAAGACGCTGCGCGGACCGCGGGGCGGCATGGTCCTGTGCCGGGCGCAATACCAGAAGGATCTCGATCGCACGGTCTTCCCGGGCATCCAGGGGGGGCCGCTGATGCATGTCATCGCGGCGAAAGCCGTGTGCTTCAAGGAAGCGATGGAGCCGGCGTTCGCCGACTACCAGCGGCAGATCGTGGCCAACGCGAAGCGCCTGGCCTCCGTGCTGGCGTCGGCGGGGTTCCGGCTGGTCAGCGGCGGCACCGACAATCACCTGATGCTCGTCGACGTGTTCTCGAAGGGGATCACCGGGAAGGCCGCGGAAGCCTCGCTCGGCAAGGCCGGCATCACGGTCAACAAGAACGCGATCCCGTTCGATCAGAACCCGCCGATGGTCGCGAGCGGCATCCGGATCGGCACCCCCGCCATCACCAGCCGCGGCATGCGCGAGGCGGAGATGGACGTCGTGGGGGAATTCATCGCGCGGGTCCTCGCGTCTCCCGACGATGACGCGGCGCTGGGACGGGTCAAGGTGGAAGTCGAGGCCATGTGCCGGAAGTTCCCGCTGTACCCCGAAGCGTAGAACTCGCCGCCGCGGTTGACGCGGTCTTCGCCCCCGGGGCACCGCTGTCGGTCGCCATGGACGGATTCGAGGCGCGCCCCGCGCAGCTTCACATGGCCGCAGCCGTCGCCGACGTCTTCGCGGACGGCGGCGTCCTCCTCGCGGAAGCCGGCACCGGCATCGGCAAGACGCTCGCGTACCTCGTCCCCGCGATCCTCAGCCGCGAGCGGGTGCTCATTTCCACCGGCACCAAGAACCTGCAGGAGCAGATCTTCTTCAAGGACCTGCCCGTCCTGAAGGACACGCTCGGCATCCCTTTCACCGCGACGTATATGAAAGGGCGCGGCAACTATCTCTGCCTGCACCGCTTCGACGCGCTGAAGGACAGCCCCGCCATCCGCTCGCGCGAGGACACGATCGCCATCGAGGCCATCGACGAGTGGTCGCGGGACACCGAGACCGGCGACCGTGCGGAGATGGAGGACCTGCCGGAGGATCTGCCGCTCTGGCCCGATATTGCCGCCACGAGCGAGAACTGCATCGGCGCCGACTGCCCGCGCGTCAACGACTGCTACGTCACGCAGATGCGTCAGCGCGCGGCGGAATCGGACATCGTGATCGTGAATCATCACCTGCTCTGCGCCGACGCGTCGGTGCGCCAGAGCGCGTTCGGCGAGGTCATTCCCTCCTGCCGCTACGCGATCGTCGACGAGGCGCACCAGCTCGAAGACGTCGCCACGCAGTATTTCGGGAAGGTCGTCAGCAATTACCGGTTCGACGATTTCGCCCGGGACGTCGATCGCGCGATTGCCGCGAGACTCGTCCCCGACCGCGACAGCGCGGACAGGCTGCGCGACGACGTCGACCACGTCCGTGACGGCGCGCGGCTGTTCTTCGGCACGCTGCAGATGCTCCGGTTCGACACCCTTCGACCCGGCTCAGGGCAGGCCCTTCGACCTGGCTCAGGGCAGGCCGGCGCGGGCAGCGAGAGCCGCATCAGAGTGAAGGCCCCGCTGCTCGAACGCGCCGCCCCGGACGAGGCGACCCTCGTGCGGGCGCTCGAAGCGGTCGAGGCCACGATTGCCCTGGCGAAGGACGTCTCCGAAGACGTGATCGCGCTGGGACGCCGCGCCGCCGAGCTGCGCGACGACGTCAGGTTTCTCACGCGCGCGGACGATCCGGGCCACGTCTACTACCTCGACATCCGCGGGCGCGGGGTGTTCCTGCGGGCGTCCCCGATCGACGTGTCGGACATCATCCGCGAGATGCTGCTGGATCGGATGACGGCGACCGTCCTCACGTCCGCCACGCTGAGCGTCGACGGCCGCTTCGACTACGTGCGCGGCAGGCTGGGCATCCGCACGGCGCACGAAGCGCGGCTGCCCTCGGAGTTCGACTTCACGCAGCAGGCGATTCTCTACCTGCCCAAGACGATGCCCGATCCGCGGTCGCCGCAGTTTGTCGGCGCGGCGGGGCGCGAAGTCGTCGAGATCCTGAAGCGTACGCGTGGACGCGCGTTCGTCCTGTTCACCAGCTACGCGAACCTGCGGCAGGTCCAGCAGCTCGCGGCGGCCGAGTTGACCTATCCCCTCCTGGTCCAGGGAACCGCGCCGAGGTCGGCGCTCCTCCGCGAGTTCAAGGCCACGCCGCATGCGGTGCTCTTCGCCACGTCGAGCTTCTGGCAGGGGGTGGACGTCGTGGGCGAGTCGCTCAGCTGCGTCATCATCGACAAGCTGCCGTTCGCGTCACCCGGCGATCCGATCACGTCCGCGCGGATCGAGGCCATCACCGCGGACGGGGGCAACGCCTTTGGCGAGTACCAGATTCCCCTGGCGATCCTCGCCCTGCAGCAGGGACTGGGCCGGCTGATCCGGCACCGGCAGGATCGCGGGGTCCTGGCGATCCTCGATCCGCGCCTGCGGACCATGGGCTACGGCCGGCGGTTCCTGGCGTCCCTGCCGCCCGCGCCCGTAACGCACGACCTCGA
>DAIUEK010000067.1:3500-7785 GCA_036845165.1 Vicinamibacterales bacterium
CGGTTCAGCCGGTACGTCGAGCCCTTCCTGGGAAGCGGCGCGGTCTTCCTCGATCTCCATAATGCGGGGCTGCTCGACGGGCGCGAGGTCGGGCTCTCGGACCTCAACGCGGACGTCATCGGCTGCTATCGCACGGTGCGCGACTCGCCGGGCGAGGTCGTCGCGGCGCTCCTGGCGCTCGACGCGAGCCACCGATCCGGCGGCGCGGCGCAGGACGACTTCGTCGCGGGGGGTTCGATGCCGTCCAGCAGGAGACGCTGCAGCGCGCGGTCATCGCCCTCGCCTCCCGCGGTGCCTCGGTTCTGCTCAGCAATTCCGCCGCGCCGCAGATCCGCGCGCTCTACGCCAGGCACGGCGGCGCCCGCCTGGCAGGCCTCCGCACCGCCACCGTCGCCGCGCGCCGCGCCATCAACTCCCGCGCCGCCAGCCGAGGACCCCTCCGCGAGTACCTCATCACGAACGTCACCCGGCGCTCGGTGTAAAATAGCTTCTTTACACCAAGGTCGGCGGGTTTCAAGACCCGCCCTGCCGAGCTGGAGCTGGCGGGTCTCTTTACCCGCCGTACTGGAGGTTTTCATGACGGGCGCCATCATCCGCCGGACGCTCTCGGTCTGCGCCATGGTTATCGGCCTGGCGATAGTCGCCGTTCCGGCGTCCGCCCAGAGCGGACAGGTCAAGGGCAAGGTCGTCGATGCCCAGGGTCAGCCGGTCGACGGGGCCAAGATCCTGATCGAGAACCTCGACAAGGGCACCAGGGCCATCGAGACGAAGACCAACAAGAAGGGGGAGTACATCCAGGTCGGGCTCTCTCCCGGGAAATACCGGGTCACGGCGACCAAGGACGCCCTGACGACGAGCCGCGAGACCAACATCCACCTGGACATGCTCACCCTCGACTTCAAGCTCGAGGCGGGCGCAGGCGGCAGCGGCAAGCCGGCCACGAAGGAAGAGATCGCGAAGGCCAAGGCCAGGGCCGACGCGACGACGAAGGCGTTCGGTGAGGGGGTCGAGCTCAGCAACCAGGGAAAGAACGACGAGGCGATCGCCAAGTTCCAGGAAGTGATCGCGGTCGTGCCGACCTGCGCTGAGTGCTATGCGAACATCGGCACCGTGCAGGTGCAGGCGAAGAAGTACGACGAAGCCGAGGCGGCGTACAAGAAGGCGATCGAGCTCAAGCCGGATTTCAGCGAGGCGTACAACGGGCTCGCCAACATCTACAACACCGAGAAGAAGTTCGATCTCGCCGCGGAAGCCAGCAAGAAGGCGATGGACCTGAGCGCCGCCGCCGCCGCGGCAGGCGCGGGAGGCGCGCCGGGCGCGCCCGGCGCGGCCCCGGCCGGCAACGCCCCGCAGGTGTTCAACCAGGGCGTCATTCTCTGGAACGCCGGCAAGATTCCCGAGGCGAAGGCGCAGTTCGAGCAGGCGGTGAAGCTCGATCCCAACCTCGCCGATGCCCATTACTGGCTCGGCATGGCGCTCGTCAACGCCGGCACCAAAGAGGCGCTGGCCGAGGCCAGGCCCAACTTCGAGACGTACCTGAAGCTCGCGCCGACCGGGCAGTACGCCGACATCGCGAAAAGCATCCTCGCGTCCATCAAGTAGCGCCCTGGCGTGAACGACATCGTCAGCAACCTCGCGGCGATCCGGCAGCGGATCGCCGCGGCGGCGGTCGCCGCGGGGCGGGGGCCGGACGAGGTCCGTCTCCTGGCCGTCTCGAAGACCTTCAGCGCCGACCACGTCCGGGCCGCCTACGCGGCCGGCCAGCGCGACTTCGGCGAAAACAAAGTCCAGGAGGCCCTGCAGAAGATCGACGAAACGGCCGAATTAGAGATCAGGTGGCACCTGATCGGCCACCTCCAGTCGAACAAGGTCCGGAAGGCGGCCCCCGCCTTCGCGGCCATCCATGCGATTGACTCGATCGACCTGGTCCGCAGCGTCGATGCGGCGGCGGGCGAGCGGGGGGCGGGACCGGACCTCTACATCCAGGTCGACCTCGCCGGCGAGTCGACGAAGTTCGGCGCCGCGGAAGCGGACGTGCCCGGCATTGCGCGGGCGGCGCTCGAGTGCCGCTCGGCGCGGTTGAGAGGATTGATGCTGCTGCCACCCTGGTTCGACGACCCGGAACAGGCGCGGCCGTATTTCCGGCGCCTGCGCGAGCTGCGCGAGCGGCTGGTGGAGGACGGGATCGATCGGTCGCACCTCCGCGAGCTGTCGATGGGCATGAGCCACGACTTCGAAGTGGCGATCCAGGAAGGGGCCACGCTCGTGCGCGTGGGCACCGCGATTTTCGGCAAACGGATTGTGAGGACCTGATGTTCGAACGCACATCGCCGCCGCGTCCGGCCGACGACCTCGTCGCCCCGCAGCCGCCCGAGCGGGTCATGCGGATCAGCCCCATGGACATGCGCCAGCAGCGGTTCAAGACCGCCATGCGCGGCTACGACCGGACCGAGGTCGTGGCGTTCCTGACCGAGGCGGCCGACGACTACGAGCACGCGATGCGTGAGATCGACCGCCTCCGCGGCGATCTGATGCGGATGGAGGCGCTCCTCGCCGAGCACCGCGATCGGGAGAACAACCTGCGCGACACGCTGCTGACCGCGCAGCGGCTGTCGGAGGAGCTGAAGGAGTCGGCGCAGACCGAGGCCAAGCTGATCGTCCGCGAGGCCCAGGGGCGCGCGGACCTGCTGCTGCAGAAGGCGCAGGTGCGGCTCGAGGAGCTGGACCACGACTGCAACGAGATGAAGCTGCGGCGCCGCGACGCCGAGGGTGCCGTCGAGGCCACCATCCAGGCGCTGTACCGGGCGCTGGAGTTCATGCGCGACCAGGACCAGACCCGCTCCGAGGAGAAGGTGCTGCTCCATCGCCCGCGACAGGCCGGCCAGGCCGAGCCGCCGGCCGCGAGGACGCCGGACGCGCGTGTCGACGAACGCACAGCCTCCAGCTGAGGCCCGGCTCGACATCCGCGTGATCCCGCGCGCGCCGCGCACCCGCGTCGACGGGATGCGCGGGGGCGCCATCCTCATCCGCCTCGCGGCCCCTCCCGTCGACGGCGCCGCGAACGCTGCGCTCATCGCATTCCTGGCCACGGCACTCGACCTCCCCCGCCGCAACATCCGCATCGTCTCCGGCGAGACATCCCGCGATAAGCGCGTGGCGATCGAAGGCCTCGACGAGCCGGCGGCGCGGACACGGCTGCTGGGATAGCATTCTCCAATCGGTAATCTGAAATCGACAATCCGGTAATCGCCAATTGCCAATCGCCAATGTTGTTGATCCGTCACATCCGCCAGCTGATCACGTGCGCGGGCCCTGCTCCGCGCCGGGGCCCCGCCCAGCGCGAGATCCCCATCATCCAGGACGGCGCGATCGCCGCCGATGGCGACCACGTGGTGTTTGCGGGATCCGACCGCGACCTGCCCCTGGCGCTCGGGTCGTCTCCCGGCGCGCGCGTCATCGACGGCCGCCGCCTCTCCGTCGTCCCCGGCTTCGTCGATGCGCACACGCATGCGGTGTTCGGCGGCGATCGACGTGAGGAGCTGCGCCGCCGCCTCGCCGGCGCGACATACGCCGAGATCGCCGCGGCGGGCGGCGGCATCCTGTCGACCGTCCGGGCGACGCGCGCGGCCTCCGAAGAGGATCTCGTCGCGGCCACGCGCGGCAGGCTCGCCGAAATGCTCGCCTGCGGCACGACGACGGCGGAGATGAAGAGCGGGTACGGACTCGACGTCGAGAACGAGCTGAAGATGCTTCGGGCGATCCGGCGACTTGCGTCGGAACAGCCCGTGGACCTGGTGCCGACGTTCATGGGCGCCCACGAAATCCCGGCCGAGTACCGCCAGCGCCGGGAAGACTACGTGCGGCTCGTCATCGACGACATGATGCCCGCCGTCGCGAGGGAGGGGCTCGCCCTCTGGTGCGACGTGTTCTGCGAGACGGGCGTCTTCACGCCGGACGAGTCGCGGCGGATCCTGGAGGCGGGCGCGGCGCACGGGTTGAAGCCGCGCATCCACGCCGATGAGCTCGGCCCGAGCGGCGGCTCGCGGGTCGCCGCGGCCGTCGGCGCGCGCTCCGCGGATCACCTGATCTTCGTTCCCGAAGATGGGATTCGGGCGATGCGCGACGCGGGGGTCGTCGCCACGCTGCTGCCGAGTGCCGCCTTCTATCTCAAGCTGGGACGCTTCGCGCCGGCGCGGGCCCTGATCGAGGCCGGAGTGCCGGTCGCGCTCGCGACGGACGTCAATCCCGGAGGGGGATTCTCGTCGTCCATGCCGTTCGCGATGAC
>DAIUEK010000068.1:0-7782 GCA_036845165.1 Vicinamibacterales bacterium
GCGGCATCAGGTACTCGAAGAGCGTGGCGCCCCACGACAACAGCACGGGGGCGCCGTGGACGCTCGTGATCGAGCGTCCGAGATGGAACCAGTGCGCCTCGGGCACGTCTCCCTTGGCGATCGCAAGGAAGCTGGCGAGCCGCGCTTCCGACGCGAGCAGATCGTAGAACGAGGCGTCGAGGCGTCCGGGACCCTCGACGTTGGCGAGACGGTAGCCGATCGCAAACAGGTGGCGATCCTTATCGTAGAGGAACGTGAAGTTCATCGCCTCGAACAGCGTGCCCGCCCGCGCCGCCATCGCCCGCAGGCGCGTCGTCGTCGGGGCGAGCGCGGGATCCGCCGCGCGAGCGGCCGCCAGCCGCTCGAGTGCGACGGAGATCGTGAGGAGCGCCCCCGCCAGGTTGCCGCTGTCCACGGTGGAGACATACGCCGGCGACAGCGGCGCGAGGGTGCGCGTGTCGTACCAGTTCAGCAGGTGGCCCTCGAACCGTTCGAGTCCTTCGACGGTGGTCAGCGTCGCCTCGAGGCGGTCGATCAGGTTCTCCGTGTCGATGAAGCCGAGGTCGTTGGCCGAGAGCGCCGCCAGCAGCGTCATGCCGATGTTGGTGGGGGAGGTCCGGTGGGCGATCCGCACATCCGGGACGATCTGGACGTTATCGGGCGGGAGGGCGTGGTCGTCCGGGCCGGCGAAGGTGTCGAAGTAGCGCCAGGTCTTGAGCGCGATGTCCCGAAGAAACGCGCGGTCCTCATCGCCAAGCGGCACCCGGCGTGACGGTACCGGGCGGCTGAGGGCATACGCGAAGAGGGGCGCGGTCGCCCAGAGCATCAGCAGGGGAACGGACGCGGGCAGCGCCGCGGGACGCGCGATGACGACCAGGGCGAACACACCGCCGGCAATCACCGGGCTCGCGAGCATTTCCCTTGCGAAGGTGCCGACGCGCGGCGGCCCGCCGCGCGAGGCGCGCACGGCCGCGGTCTCCCACTCGAGCAGCCGATGCCGCGTGAACCCGAGACGGATGAGCGTGACCGCGATCGCGTCCAGCATTTCGTAAGCCTGGTTCGCGAGAAACATCAGGTGCAGCGCGGCCCGCGCCAGGGCGGTCTCGAGCTCGGCCGTGGCGAGGTACAGGTAGACGCGCCAGCGCTGGCCGTGGGGCGGGCCGGCGGACAGCGTGGCGAGGGATTCGATGAACGGAAACGCGATCGCGGCAAGCGCGATGGCGGTCCAGGCGACGGGCGACCCCGGAAGCACCGTCCAGCCCAGGCAGAAGACGGCCAGCGTCACGGGTGCCACGAGGCTGCGCCGCAGGTTGTCGAAGATCTTCCAGCGCGCGATGAGCGGCAGACGGTTGCGTTCTAGGCCGTCGCGCGTCGGGACCCAGGGAAACAGCCATCGCAGGATCTGCCAGTCGCCGCGCACCCATCGATGCCGGCGTCGCGCGTGCGCGAGGACGCTCGAGGGGTAGTCGTCCACGACCTCGACGTCGGTCACGAGCGCCGTGCGCGCATAGAGCCCCTCGAAGAGATCGTGAGACAGCAGCGTGTTCTCGGGGACACGGTTCTCGAGGGCGGCCATGAAGGCGTCCACGTCGTACAGGCCCTTGCCCGTGAAGATGCCCTCCTTGAAGACGTCCTGGTAGAGGTCGGAGACGGCGGTCGTGTAGGGGTCGACGCCCGTATGGCCCGCGTAGGTGCGCGCGAATAGCGAGCCCGCCGCACTGGCCATCGTGACGCTGACGCGAGGCTGCAGAATCCCATACCCCTCGGTGACGCGGCCGACCCCGGCGTTGAACCGCGGACGATTCAGGGGATGCGCGATGATGCCGATGAGTTTCTTCGCGGCATCGCGGGGGAGCCTGGTGTCGGTGTCAAGGGTGATGCAATAGCGGATCATCGGCAGGATGCCGATCTCGCCGTCCCGCACGATGAAGGTCGTGTCAGTCGCGCCGCGGAGCAGGCGGTTGAATTCCTCGATCTTGCCCCGCTTGCGCTCCCAGCCCATCCACGCCTGCTCGCGATCGTTCCATCGACGCTCGCGGTGAAAGAGAAAGAAGCGATCCGCGTGGCCGGGACCGAACCGCGCGTTCAGCTCCGCGATCCCGGTCCTCGCCCCCGCCAGGATCGCCGAGTCCGCCGGCAGGTCACGGGAGGCCGCGTCGACGAAATCCCCCAGGATGGCGAAGTGGATGCAGGGGTCGAGGTTGCCGAGCGCCAGCACCTGCATGTGCTCGATCAGTTCCGAGACCGACTCGACGCTCTGCAGGAGCGTCGGCACGATCACCATCGTGCGGGCCTGTTCGGGAATGCGTCCCGTGAACTCGAGCCGTGGCAGCCGCCGGGGTCTGATGTCCCGCGCCATCAGGCGCTGCACCAACGCAATCGCGATGTCGCTGGCGGGAATGAGCACGAGCGCCAGGATGGCGGCCTGCGCCGGGAGCGAGGCCCCGTGGCGCCTGGCGTACCAGACGCCCACCGCTGACAATAGCGCCGTCAGGATGGCGATCGGACCCAGGTACGCCGCCGTGCTGTGCCGGAAGACGAGCCGGCGCAGGCGCTTCGTCAGCCGCGGCCGATACGCAACGTCCGCTTCGAGGTTCGGCCGCCCCGCATCAATCAGGTGATAGCCGACATGCGCGGCCCGGTCGGATGTCGATCCGGCCGCCGCCGCCTGGCGCGCGCTCTCCACCGCCCTGAGGGCCACGGTCAGCTGGGCGTTGGCATTGGGCGGCGCGATTTCCTCCACGGCCTGGCGCAGCCGGTCCCGGCTGAGGAAGTCCATGCTCGCATACGCATCGGCGGGATCGCGCTGGAGCACCTGCTCGGTCAGGCTGACCGACTCGAAATACTGGCGCCAATCGAGCACCGAGCACAACCGCAGGCTCGTGATGGCATTGGCGATCGATACCTGCGCGGCCGCCTGGCGTTGATGCTCGATGCGGATCGCGTCCTCGGCGGTCGTGTTCTGCGACGCGAGGTACGCCTCGACGACCTCGCGCACGGATGTGAGACGGAGGCCGAACTCGCGCAGCCGGTGCAGCAGCTGCACGACCGAGGCAATACGGTGGAGAGGCTTGCCCATCAGCACCGCCGGGCCCGCGCGATCCTCCATCCTCAACACGTAATCGTCCGCGGCCAACCGGGCGTCGCGCGCCTCGAGCACCTCTTCGGCCAGCCGCCGCACGTTCTCGACCAGGGCGAGCTTCAGCATGCTGGGCCACGCCCAGAGCTCGCCGATGGTGAGGGGGGCGACGCGCTGGTAGCTGTTGACGAACACCCGGAGCGTGTGTCGTTCGAACCGGCTGTCGCTGTGGCGCACGAGCTCGACGGCCATGGCGTAAATGCGCGCCTCCCCTTCGTGCTCGCGCGAGGCCAGCCGAGGCAACTCGCGGTAGTACGTGCGCGGCAGGTTCCGCTGGACGTCCTTGATTTGCGACGCGACGAGATGGAAGTTGTCGAGCAGCCATTCGGCGGCGGGCGTGACGAAACGTCCGTTCCGGACGTCCGTCGTGAGCGCCCGATACGCCGCGCGGAGGACCCGCGCGTTGTCCAGGAAGCGCGGGAAGATATTGCGCGCGTGACGCCGCGGGCTGGGGTCGATGGTCAGGAGGCCGGCGAGCGCCAGCGCGCGCTCTTCGAGCCGTTCGATGCTCAGCAGTTCATCGCGAAAGGGCTTCTCTGGAGGTGACGCGCGTCGTTGTCGGAGGCGGTGGAAGAGGCTGCTCAGAGCCTCTAAGGATATCATCCGCCGCCGCGCAGAAGTGTTCTCTTCTGCACCCTGCGCGCCGTCGCGCGTCTACGCTCGCAGGCTCGGTGCGCCGGTCATCGCCGTGGCGTGAGGTCAGAGGCGCTTGGTGCGGCCGACGACCGGGCCCGGCTTGTAGATCAGGCCGATGACGACACCCGCCAGGATCCATTCGCCCAGCGCCCCGAGCGCCATGAGCGCCGTGTGCCGGCGCCCCAGCGTGATCGTCGCGTAGTTGATGAGCGTCGCGTAGCCGATCGCGAGGACCGCGATCAGCACGCCAAAGCGCGCCCCTTCCCGGACGCCGCTGCCCCCTTCGTACCCCTTCGCATAGATGATCGATGCCGCGATCATCGCGAGCAGAATCCCGAGGGCCAGGTACGGCATGTAGGCCACCTGCAGGTCGGCGGGGCGATACACGCCGGGATACAACGAGAACGAGCTTTTCAGCAGCGTTCCATACACCACGAACCCGTAGGCCAGGTCGGCGACGGTCGCGGCCACGGCGGCGGCGACGATGCGTGTGTAATTCATGGGCAGATACTATGCTAGCCGGACCGGTGCCCGCCTTCATTCTTCCCTGGATCGCCCACTACGGAATCGCGGCCATTTTCGTCCTCTTGCTGCTCGGCGTCTTCGGCCTGCCGGTGCCGGACGAGACCCTGCTGACCTTCGCCGGCGTCCTCGTCCGACAGGCGCAGCTGCATTTCCTCCCGACGGTCATCGCCGCGGCGCTCGGCAGCATGTGCGGCATCACCCTCAGCTACGTCGTGGGGCGCACGCTGGGCGTCGGCGTCGTCCTGCGGTATGGCCGGTGGCTGCACGTCACCCGCGAGGACCTGCGTCGCGTGGAGGGATGGCTGGAGCGCTCGGGCAAATGGACGCTGACCTTCGGCTACTTCGTGCCGGGCGCCCGTCATTTCACGGCGATTGTGGCGGGCTCGACCGGACTGCCCGCGAGGACGTTCGGGCTGTTCGCCTACAGCGGCGCGCTGCTGTGGTCATCGACGTTCATCACGCTCGGCTGGTACGTCGGCGCGCGGTGGGAAGCCGTCCTGGCCCGCGCGCACCGGCACCTCGTGGTCGTCGGCCTCGCGCTCGTCGTCGTCATCGGCGCGTACGCGTTCGCGCACCGGTGGTGGATGGGTCGAAGAAAGTCCGGCTGAGTCCGACACGATCTACCGTCCCTGGAGAACGTCACGGAGCGTGCCGGCGCGATAGAGCGTGAAGGTGCCGGCAGTGGTCTCCGGGACAGGCGGTGAGGAGAACAGCCGGTTGAACCGTGCCACCTGCGTGTTCCGGACCGCCACCACGGCGTCGGCGGGATCGACGCGGGCACGCGCGATCGCCTCGGCGAACGACGCCTCGTTGAGGCGGTCCGCGTTCACCGCCGCGCGCAGCGGCGGATCCAGGTAGAAGACGAGCGATCCGACCCGCTCGTCGACCACCGACACGCGGGAAGGGAGCGCGCCCCCCTTGTTCAGCGCCGCGGCCAGGTCCCGGGCCGTCATCCATGCGGCCGCCCGCGGTGTCACGATCGTCAGACCCAGTATCGCGATCGCCGACATGCGAACGATCCCGTCCACCAGCGCGTATGCGGACGCCGAACGCGCCGCCCGCCTGGCGGTGTCCAGGACGACGAGGGCCCCAAGGATGAGTCCGATCCACAGGACCGGCCGCGTCTCGTTGAACTTCAGCGTGATCACCAACAACCCGAACATTGGCAGCAGCGCCAGCGCGATCGCGTGGGTGGCGAACGCCACGGTGAAGAGGGGGTCTTCCGCCTGCCTTCGATGTGGCTCAGGCCAGGGAAAGCGGACGCCACGAGTGCCAGAGGCGGTGACACGGTCGATGTGCTCGCCGATGATGATCGCGAGGGCGGGGAAGAGCGGCAGCGCGTAGGTGACGAGCTTCGACTCGCCGATGCTGAGAAACACCAGGCCGATCGCGAACCAGCCCCAGACGACGAGCCTGAGCGGGTTCGCGCGAGCCGACGAGGCGGCGCCGGCGAGATACGCCGTCCACGGCAGCGCGCCGCCGATGACGATCGGCACGTAATACCACCACGGTCGGCCTGCGTGCCGCTGCGTCGCCGTCAGGTACCCCTGAAGATGACGCTCAACGAAGTAGTAGTGCAGGTACCCGCCGTGCGCGCGCTCCATCGCGATGTACCAGGGGGCCGCGACGATCGCCGCGACACCGGCCGCGATCGCGAGCACCATCGCGAGTCGCACCGTCGCCGATGGCCGATACACCGCCAGGCACGTCGCGAAGATGCCGGCGAAGACGACGCCGACCAGTCCCTTCGTGAGGATCGACAAGCCGAGCGCGACGCCTGCAAGGATCCCCGAGGTCCAGGGGGCGTCTGCCGCCCGGCGGAGGCACAGCGCCGCCACGCACATGAACGGCACGAGGCCGACGTCGTGGACGGCGACCTCACTCACCCCCATCGGCAGCAGCATCGTCCCGTAGACGATCCCGGCGATGAGGCCCGCGGACTCGCCGAAGAGCGAACGGCCGAGCATCGCGACCGTCACCATGCCGAGCAGCCCGAACAGCAGCGGCGGAATGCGGACGGCCGCTTCGTTGTGGCCGAAGAGCCGCAGGGACGCGGCTTCGGCCCAGAAAAAGAGGATGGGTTTGTCGAGAAACGGCACCCCCATGAACGTCGGCGTCACGTAGTCGCCGCGCTGCACCATCTCCTGCGCGATCGCCGCGTGCAGCCCTTCGTCGGGATCGAAGAGGGGAGCGGATGCGACAAGCGGCGCCAGGACGAGCGCCAGCGCGAGCATCGCGAACAGCCGTCGCAGCCGGGACATGACGTGGGGATCGTATCAGGCCCGGCACACTAGTGCGGGGCGTCGATCGTCGCGACGAGCGGGTAGTGATCGGACCCGTAGCGACTGTCCCCGCGACGGACCGAGGCGCGCCAGCCGTCCGGCAGGCGGAGCAGGATGTGATCGAGACGCATCGGTCCGAACGTCGCGCGCCGGTCGACATTCGATGCCGGCGGCACGCGGCGCGCCAGCTCGCGGTACGCCGCGTCGTGGAACCCGAACCAGGCGTTGAAATCCCCCCCGACGATGATCGGCCCATCGGAGGGCAGCGCCTCCCCCAGCGCGTGAGCCTGCCGGAAACGTCCCGACTCCGAGAGCACCCACAGGTGATGCATCACCATGTTCGTGAAGTGTGTGCAGACCAGGCGCAGCGGCAGCGGCGCGCGCCCCGGCCGGCTCACCGAGATCGTCGCTTCGAGCGCGACGCGCCGCTGGCGTTCGAGCGGCAGCTCGATGGCGGCGAGATCGGACAAGGGGAGCGTCGAGAGAATCGCGTTGCCGCGATCCTCGGTCGTCACGCCAGGCGCCCCGTTCCGCATCGACGGCACGTAGTACGCCGCGAGTCCGAGCCGCCGCGCGGTCGCCGCGATGTCGTCGCGCGTACCGTCGAGTCCAAGCGAGCGCTCTGCTGCCGCCCAGTCGAAGGCGCCGTCGCGGCGCGCCGGCACGTCGGGGCTCGATCGATAGACCTCCTGCAACAGGAGTACGAAGGCGCTGACGGGATGGCCGGTGAGACGGCCCGACGTGAGATCGCCGACCAGCGTGTCGATGTTCCCGCCACCCTCGTGTGTGTTCCACGACACGATGGTGGGAAGCTCCGACGGAGACGGGAACCGGGGCGGCGAAGCCATGATGAGGGGCGGGCCGACTCCCGAACACCAGCGGTCGAGCCGCGGGGTCTCATTCTCGGCCGCGACGCGGATCCATCGGATGGCCGCGCCGGGCGCATTGCACGCGGGACGAATCTGGACGCGTGCGACCGCGTCGCAGCCCGTCCACCCGACTGCCCCGGCAATCGCCAGCAGGCCGAGGATGAGTCCACCTGCCCTGAGCGGAGTCGAAGGGCCTGCCCTGAGCCCAGTCGAAGGGCGGCCGGTGGGGGTTCGAAAAGCCATCACCGGCCGAGTTTGCAAGAGGCGGACCCAGAGAGGGTTCTAGGGTTCTAGGGTTCTAGGGTTCTAGGGTTCTAGGGTTCTAGGGTTC
>DAIUEK010000069.1:0-3635 GCA_036845165.1 Vicinamibacterales bacterium
TGGGGGAACGGTGACCGCGGCCTCCGAGTGGGATGGTCCGGCGCATCGCAAAACCGTGCGTCCGGCCCTGGCTGGCAGCTACGAGCGGCTGTTCCACGAGGCGCGCATCCCTCGCTTCCTCCTCCCGCTGCGCACGGACCTCGACTTGGCGTCCGCCCTGGCGGCTCCCCGTCTGGAGCGCGCGATCGGCGTCCTGTATCTGCCGGAGAGCGAGCGGCCGAGTCACTATTTCCACGCGCGGCTGCCGGAGCAGTTCGACTTCGTGCTGCACTTCGACGAGACGCGCGCCGTCGAACCACTGGAGCGGAATGCCTTGTGGGAGGCTGGCGAGGTCGCCGAGACGTTCCCATCGGGTCTGTGAGCACCGAGATCGCGGCGTTGGCGGTCACGGTGTTGACGTGGAACACGATCAGTTCAGGAGGCAAGCGATGTCTGGTCACACCTCGCACCAATCCCACGAACGCCCCTTGAGCGCACTGGATGCGATCTTCATGCGACGGTCTGTCCGCGCTTACGCGCCGCAGACGCTTGATGACTCGACAATCCGGTCGCTGCTGGATGCCGCCGTGCAGGCGCCCACGGCCATGCACACAGAGCCCTGGGCGTTCGTCATCATCCGGGATGAAAAGACGTTGAAGCGCTATTCGGACATGGCGAAGGGAAGCTGGGCCAAAGAGGCGGCGCACTATCGCGACCTGCACGCAGGCGTCGACGCGCCGGCCCTGAGCGCGTTCGCAGAACGCTTCGCGAGTCCGGACTTCTGCGTGTTCTATGACGCCCCGACGTTGATTGTCATCTGCGCGAAGCCGCTGGGACCGTTCGTGACGGCAGACTGCTGGCTTGCGGCTGAAAACCTGATGCTGGCGGCATGCGCTCTTGGACTCGGCACGTGCTGCATCGGCTCGGCGGTTCCGGCGCTGAACAGTCCCGCGGCAAAGTCCGAACTGGGCATCCCGCCTGACGTGGAAGCCGTCGCGCCGATTATCGTGGGGGTGCCGAGCGGACCGGGAGTTGGCGTCCCACGAAAGGACCCGCACATCCTGTCCTGGAGGTGAGCATCAAGGGGCCGCCGCGCTCTCAGCGTGCTGAAGGGGGCCTTCGTACGCGGATGTCCGCTTCGAGAGCAGCGGAAGGGTCGATGCTGCTGCCAGCGGAGCGCCGGGTTCCCGCCAGGGGCTCCGGCCCTGCCTTCTTCGTGTCCGGACGCAGGTCCGCGGCCGAATACCGGTTCCGCGGATTCCACAGCATCCAGCCGCCGGCGCCGAAATCTTCCGCCGCACGAATCTGCTCTCTGACCTCGCCGGCGGTGAAAGGACGGCCGCCGAAGGCATAGTCGCGAAACGCCTGGAGCCATGGTCGAAAGCGCACGGGCGGCAGGTGCGTTCGGTCGCGAGCCCGTTCGAGCGAGAGCTGGACGATCTGATGAGGATGCTCGACGGGGTTGCGATAGCCGGGGATGCCGAACTGGAAGCTGGAGGGATAGAGCATCGGCGAGAGATAGTCCACGATGCCGGCCAGATGCTCGAGCTTCTGGCCGATCTTCGTGTCGTTCACATTCCAGCACACGTAGCCAAAGACGTCGGCCGCCAGGAAGACGTTGAAGGGCGTCAGCGTCGTGCGCGCCTCTTTCAGAAAACCTTCGATGGCCGCCTCACGATTCTCTTCGGTCCACGGCACGACAGAGGCGAGTCCGGTGGCATCGGGCAGCCGCACGTAATCGAACTGGATCTCGTCGAAACCGGCCTTCGCCGCCTCGACCGCCACGCCGATGTTGTAGGTCCACACCTCGCGGTTGTGGGGAGAGGTCCAGGCGAGGCCTTCGCGATCCCGGTAGATCGAGCCGTCCCGCCGGCGCACGGCCAGATCGGGCCGTCCCACCGCGAGCGGGTTGTCCTTGAAGACGACGATTCGTGCAATCGTGTAGATGCCGCGTTCGCGCAGGCTGGTCACTAGTGCGGGGAGATCGCTGATTGTGATCACCCGCTGCGCGCCGACTTGTGTCGCCAGCGCGATGGCGCTGCGATACGGCACGATCCCCCGGTCCCCCTTCAGGTCGATCACCAGGGCGTTGGCTTCGGTCGCGTCGATGAGCGTCAGGGCGTCGGTTCGGAGCGTGCGGTCGCCGATGCCGTAAACGGTCAGGTAGAGCGCCTTCGCGCGAAAGGGCTTCAGCCGAATCTCCGGTTCCCGTTCCCGCAGCGCGAATGCCGCCACGGTGGCCCGCAGGTAGCCTGGAGCGCGGACGTGGACCACGCCGGAGCCGGCCTCGTCGAGAAGGACCAGGCCCTGCGCATCGCTGCGCAACGCCTTGTCTTCCCTTGTGACGATCGCGTCCGCGATGGGCGTGCGGGTCGCTGCATCGACCACACGAGCACGGACCTGAACCGCGCGTCGGCTGGTCGGGGGGGCGGGGAGCCACGCCAGGAGCGCCAGCAGCAGACCTGCGAACACGGGTGGCCGGATCATCGGGCCTCCTGCGGCAGCATGGACGCGAACAGGCGTCCTGAGGCGCTGTCGGTCACGAGAAAGCGGGGAAGCGCCATGATCCGCTCGTGCGAGGTCACGAGGCGTCGTTCGATCGTGAACCCCGCGGTATAGCCGGCCCCGCGCGCGATGTCGATCAGCTCGTCGTCACAGATGCCGAACGGCCACGCGATCAGGTCCGTCTCGATTCCGAGCCTGCTCTCGAGCACCGACCTCGCCTTGACGAGCTGCAATGAAGCGAATGCTCGATACGCGGTGGGAGACAGTCTCCGTTTCTGGGCGTGGAAGTTCGGATGCCAGTAGGTGTGCGACTGGATGTCGACGAGACCCGTGCGACGCAGCTGGTCGAGCTGCTCCCAGGTCATCGCGTACGAGGCGTTCGAGATCGCCGAGGGGTAGATGAACAGGGTCACGGGCACCTGGTATTCGCGGACGAGTGGCAGCATCTCGGTGAAGACCGATTCGTGGCCGTCGTCCACTGTAATCACGACTGCGCCGCGCGGCGGAGCTGGCGAGTGTCCCAGCAGATACGAGACGAGCGCGCCGAGCGGAATGACGGGATGGTGATGTTGCCTCAAGTAGTCGAGCTGCCATCGAAAGCTCGCGGTCCGGACGGTCATCGCGTCCTTCACCGTCGCGCCGAAGCGGTGGTAGACGAGGATCGAGACGGCAGGCTCTTCGATTGGTGCCGGTGGGAACGTCGCCGCGATCAGAACAGACGAAGCCAGGACTACGACGACGAAGGCCGCGCAGCGGCGACGGGACAGAAACACACACTCCCCCTGACGCTCGATGTTTACGCAAGGCCGATACCGCGAACAGGACGCGCACATCAGCGGCGCGGACCATCAACCGCCGCAGGCCTGCCAGGAGCTCATCGCAGGCATCGACGGTCCGCGTATTCGCCGCGGGTGCCGAAAACTCGGCAGCCCGGGCCACCTTCCGTTCCATCCATTCAATCGCCACGCTCTTACCGAGTCGCTGGGCGCAGAATTGCATCGTCTGGACGCGTCCTTCATGCGGTCATCGACGCCAAACCGTGTGACGGTCAGCCCGACACGTTCATCCCGGCGACGCTCCAGACACTGGGGACCGGTCCGAACCGGGACAGCGTCACCGGCACACCTGACTCCAAGGTGACGGCGGTCCGC
>DAIUEK010000069.1:3735-7756 GCA_036845165.1 Vicinamibacterales bacterium
CGGCGGTCCGCCACATTTCGTCACGGGACTCGTCGACAAACGAACGAGGTGTCAGCATGGCTCGAGAGAAGCAGTCGAACGCGACGAAGATGTCGATTCAGGTGCCGATCGGCGGCCAGTCATTGCAGGGTGAACTCGGGATGCCCTCCGATCCACACGGTATCGTCCTGTTCGCGCACGGGAGTGGCAGCAGTCGCCACAGCCCGCGGAACCAGTACGTCGCCCGCGCGCTCGAGGGCCGTGGTCTGGCCACGTTGCTGATCGATCTTCTGACGCCGCAGGAAGAGGCGATCGATGACCGCACGGGGCAGTATCGATTCGACATACCGATGCTTGCCGGGCGGCTCGTGACCATTGTCGACTGGCTGCGGCGCGGCGAGGGGACGGCGTTACTGTCGATCGGGTTGTTCGGGGCGAGCACCGGCGGCGGCGCGGCGCTGATGGCTGCGGCCGATCGGCCTCGCGAGGTCGCGGCCGTCGTATCGCGTGGAGGACGCCCGGATCTCGCCGGCGCGGCGCTGGCGAAGGTGGCCGCGCCGACGCTGCTCGTCGTGGGTGGGCTCGATACGCCGGTGATTCAGATGAACCGCGCCGCGATGAAGCAGATGCACGCCGAGGTGACACTCGAGATCGTGCCGGGCGCCACACATCTTTTCGAAGAGCCCGGCACGCTCGAACGCGTGGCGGATCTCGCGGGCAACTGGTTCGCGCGTCATCTGCAGCCGGCGCTCTCGATGTGACTGCGACGCCGCTTGTCGAGACGATCGAGTCCGATCAGGGCGACGGCGAACGGCACGGGCACGAGCCAGACCATCCAGGGAATGGCCGCCGTCGCGAAGAACGCGTGTCCCAGTGGCGTGTAGTCGATGGCCGCGATGAGCGCGAGCTCGACGCCGATGCCGGTCACAATGAGGCGATTCCTGAGCACACCGCGAATCGAGGCTGGCAGGACGTCACTGCGACAGGCGAACACATTGGCCACCTGCGCGACGACGATGGCGGTCAGGCACGCGGTCGTTGCCTGGCGGTACACGACTGTCGTCGTCGCCAGCGGCACACCCCATCGCCAGCCGCCGCGGACGAGCACGAAGGCATAGGCGGTCATCGCGGCCGCCGCTTCGATTCCGCCCAGCAGATAAGCGCGCACCACCAGCCGGCGGTCGATGATCCGTCGGCTCGCGCCCGGGGGAGGGCGTGACATGACGTCGCGCTCGGGAGGCTCGGCGCCGAGGCCGAGCGCCGGGAGCATGTCCGTCCCAAGATCGACGGCCAGCACCTGCATGATCGTGAGCGGCAGCGGTATCCGCAGCAGCACGAACGCCAGATACGGCACCAGTTCCGGAACGTTGGACGTGAGGACGTAGGTCGTGAACTTTCGAATGTTGTCGAAGACGCCGCGTCCTTCTTCGATCGCCGCGACAATACTCGCGAAGTTGTCGTCGAGCAGCACGACGTCGGCCGCTTCGCGCGCGACGTCGGTACCGCTGATGCCCATGGCCACGCCGATGTCGGCCGCCTTGAGGGCCGGGGCGTCGTTGACGCCGTCGCCGGTGACCGCCACGATGGCGCCCGCCTGTTGAAACGCCCGCACGATCCGCAGCTTCTGCTCGGCCGACACCCGCGCGAACACCAGCTCCGGCTCCTCGAGCTGGAACCGGAGCTCCGCCGCGGACAGCCGCTCGATGTCGAGCCCGGTCAGGACCCTCGGACGCGGGCCGGTCACGAGACCAACAGCGCGAGCGACCGCGAGACCGGTCTGTGGATGATCGCCCGTCACCATCACGACCTTGATCCCGGCCCCACGGCATCGCGCGATCGCTGACGGAACTTCGGGCCGCGGCGGATCGTGCAGTCCCACCAGTCCCGCGAACGTGAGCGCTTCTTCGAGACGCTCACGGTCGGGGACCGTGGTCAGGGGTCTATAGGCGAACGCCAATACCCGCAGTCCCTCCGACGCCATCGCCGCTTCCGCATCGAAGACCGTCCGGCGCACCGGATCCGTCAGCGCCTCAATGCCGCCTTCGACGTCATACGTGGCGCAGTCCGCGAGGATGGCTTCGAGCGCGCCTTTGACGAACACCACGAATCCGCTGCCGTCAGTGTGGAGCGTCGCCATGCGTCTCCGCTCCGGGCTGAACGGGATGAGGTCGACGCGCGCGCGTTCGCGGATCCCGGGCCGGGCGGCGTGCGCCATCTCGACCAACGCGACTTCCATCGGATCGCCTCGCCATGGTGGTCCCTCGACGCCATCGCTCGCGTGCACGGTGTGGCACCGCGCCGACGCGTCGAAGAGCCACGGATGCCTGGCCACGACGTCCGCCCGGCTCGTGAGCTCCGACACGAGGACGAACTCGTTGACCACGAACACTCGTTGCGCGACCATGCGGTTCCCGGTCAGCGTGCCGGTCTTGTCCGTGCAGATCACGGTCGCCGAGCCGAGTGTCTGCACGGCCGGGAGATGCCGCGTGAGTGTCTGTCGCGCGGCCATGCGCTGGGCCGCCATTGCCATCGACAACGTCAGCGTCGGCAGCAGGCCCTCCGGGACATTGGCGACGATGACGCCGATGGCAAACACGAAGTTGTCCCAGAAGGGCAACCCCACAAAGCGGCCCATCACGAACAGCGCGAGACCGAGCCCGATGGACAGTGCGGCGATGAGCCGGCTGAGGCGCGTGATTTCGCGCTGGATTGGCGCGACCGTTTCCGGCGCGGTTTGCGTGAGATGGGCAATCCGGCCGAACTCGGTGCGCATACCGGTGGCGACCACCACGGCCACGGCCTGGCCGGCAGCTATCGACGTGCCGGCGAGCACCATGTTGCGCCGTTGTGCGGAGGCGTCGGTCGACGAGTTGGACTCGGCATCGGCGACGCGGGTCTGCGGCACCGACTCGCCGGTGAGCGTCGCGTCGTCGACCTTGACGTCGAAGGCTTCGATCACCCGACAATCGGCGGGCACCCGATCGCCTTCCACGAGCTCAATCACATCACCAGGTACCAGGTCTGCGCTTGGGAGATCCAACAAGCGGCCGTCGCGGCGCACGCGGACGGCTTGGGGAAGGAGTCGCTGCAGCGCCGCAATCGCTTTGTGCGCACGCCGCTCCTGCCAGAAGGAGAACACGCCGTTGATCAGGATGACCGCGACGATCGCTCCCGCGAGGGCGCGCATTCCGGATCCCGGGCTGTGGTACTCCGCGAGGAGCGCCAGGGCTGTCGCCGTCCAGAGGATGAGCGCGAAGAAGTGGGTGAGCTGTGCGAACAGCTGGACGATGGCCGGACGCTGCCTGGTCCGAATCAGCCGATTGGGGCCGAACTCGCGTTCGCGCGCCTCCGCCTCGGCGCTCGTCAGCCCATTCACCCTCGAACGGAGGCTGCCGAGCGCGTCGACGGCGCTCACACCGTGAATGGCACCCGTCATCGCGCCTGCGCTGGTTCGGGGGTCATGATCAGGCGTCAGCTGTGGCGTCGCGGACCTCTGGCAGCGCAGGTTCGTGCCCGGCACGGCTCATCGTAAGGACGGGGCAGGAAATGGTCCGTATCGTTCTTCTCGCCAAACGAGCATGGCGTTCGCCGTCACCCGGTGAAACGCGCGACCCCATCGACCGTTTCGGGCATCGCCACGGTTCTGAATGTCAAAATCGTCGCGGTGCCGTCGGTCGACTGCAACTCGAGGGCGACGTCGGCCCCGTCCTCCGTCCGCTCGATGGAGAGGCGCTTGACCGCGCGGACGATGTGCGTGGCGTGCTCGGTGGGCGTGCGGGCCGCTGAGATGGCGATCGAGCCCTCCTCAACACTTCGGTCCGCGGATATCTCTAGCAAGGGCAGATTACGGATGACCGGCTGCGTGCCGATGTCCGGGCCGAGCAGGTCGACCGATACCAGCCAGCGGTCATGAACGGCGGTGAACGCCGCGAGCGTCTGCGCCCAATCCTGACGAGGGACTTCAACCGTCACCATCGCGTCCTCCATCCAGAGTGTGTCAATGCACCCGATCGCACATAGCACGCAAGACGAATACCGCTGT
>DAIUEK010000070.1:0-2896 GCA_036845165.1 Vicinamibacterales bacterium
CCCCCTGGCCGGCCTCGAGGTACGCGTCGGCGAGCTGCGCCTGCGTCTCGTACATCGCCGCCTCGAGACCGCCGTCCACGCAGATCTCCACCAGCTTCAGCAGCGACGCGATCTGCCCCGGCACGCGCGTCGCGAACTCCTGGAGGAGCGCCGCGGCGTCCATGTAGTTGTGCCCGGCCAGCGCCGCATCGACGGCCGTGTCGATGCAGGCGAACGCCGCGTCGGGGGCGACCTCAGCGAGCGTCCACGCGAGCTCCATGATCCGCGTGCGCATCGACTCGTCCATCAGGAGCAGCCGCGCCAGCAGCTCCCTCGCGGACTCCGTCGCGCCGGACCGGAGCTCGATCTCCGTCAGCGCCATCAGCAGCGCCGGATCCGATCCCGCGATCTCGCGATCGAGATACCCCTTCGCGGCCTCGAGGTCCCCCTCGGCGACGGCCGCGCGCGCCAGCTCCGCCCGCCCCTCGCTATCGTCGGAATTCAGGCGGACGGCCTCGCGCAGCGCGCCACGCGCCTCGGGCAGCCGTCCCTTTTCCGTGAGATCGGCGTGCATCTCGCGGTACCGCATCGCGGCCGCGATCGTCTCGCCCGTTTGCTCGAGGACCCGCGCCGCCATGATCCGCGCGTCGAAGTCGGACGGATCCAGCGACCCGAGCCGGACGACCATTTCGTCCGCCCCCGCCTTGTCGTTGCGCGTGCGGCGGCGGTTGGCGACGGTGGCGAAGTGCGCCTTCGCGTCCGCGAGGAGTCCCTGCGTGGCGGAGATTTCGCCGAGATTGAGCTGGACCGTCTCGTCGTCGGGCTTGATCTTGAGGATCTTCTTGTAGATCGCCGCGGCGCGCGGGAAGAACCCCTCGTGCATCAGGTGATCGGCGATCTGCATGTACTGCGCGGCGGCCTTGTCGGCCTGGCCGGCGCGGACGAACAGGTCCCCCAGCGTGTTCCGGGTGTTCCAGTCGCGCGGCTGTTCCTCGACCATGCGCGCGTATTCCGCGATGGCGAGATCGAGCTTGCCCTGCCGGAGCAGCTTCTCCGCTTTCTTCAGCGCGTCTTCGCGTTCGCTTGCCAAGGCAGCCTTAGATCCTATCAAACAGCGTGGCCGGCCGGAACGACCGCCGGTGCGCGGCGGAGTAGCCGAATCGCGACATGGCGGCGAGATGATCGCGCGTGGCGTACCCCTTGTGCCTGTCGAACCCGTAGCGCGGATCCCGTCCGTGCAGCTCGAGCATGGCGCGGTCGCGCGTGACTTTCGCGACGATCGACGCGGCGGCGATCGCGGTGCACCGGGTGTCGCCGTGGACGACGCCGCGCTGCGCCATCGGGACGTCCGGGATGCGGAAGGCGTCGACAAGGACCATGTCGGGCAACGGCGCCAGCGCGAGCACCGCCCGCTGCATGGCGCGCAGCGACGCCTGATGGATGTTGATCCGATCGATCTCCCCGGGGTCGACGCCGACGACCGACCAGCAGATCGCCTCGCGCGTGATGCGCTCGTACAGCCGCTCGCGCTCCAGCGCGGTCACCGTTTTCGAGTCGCAGATGCGGGGGATGTAGCGCTCGGGATCCAGCACGACCGCCGAGGCGACGACGGGCCCGGCCAGGCAGCCGCGGCCCACTTCGTCGACGCCCGCGACGTACACGAACCCCATGCGCCGGAGCGCGTTCTCCAGGGTCCGGTAAGAGCGGATCTTGACCATAGGCTGTGGGCTGTGGGCTTTTGGGCTTTAGGAGGCCTTGGCCGAAAGCCTGCCTAAAGCCTAAAGCCTAACGCCGAAAGCCTCTTTACGACGCCTTCTTCTTCCCGGTCTCTTTCATCCGGGCGGCCTTGCCCTTCAGCTCGCGAAGGAAGTACAGCTTGGCGCGGCGGACCTTGGCGGTGCGCAGCACCTCGATCTTGTCGATGACCGGCGAGTGCAGCGGGAAGATGCGCTCGACCCCCTGGCCGAACGACACCTTGCGGACCGTGAACGTCGCGCGCGCGCCGCCACGGTGCATCCCGATCACCATGCCTTCGAACACCTGGATGCGCTCCTTGTCCCCTTCGCGCACCTTCACGTGTACTTTCACGGAGTCACCAGGCTTGATCGCCGGACGCTCAGTGAGTTGCCCACGCTCGACGGTCTCTACGGCAGTCATGACCATGCTCCTTTGTCTTTCTTTTCCAACAGATCCGGACGGTACTTCCGCGTGCGCTCGATCGCCTGCGCCCGCCGCCACTTCTCAATCTCCGCGTGGTGCCCCGACAGCAGCACCGGCGGCACCCCCTGCCCGCGGAACTCCGCGGGGCGCGTGTACTGCGGATAGTCCAGCAGTCCCCGCACGAACGTATCGCCGGCGACGGACGCCTCGTCTCCGACCACTCCGGGGATGAGCCGCGCCACGGCGTCGACGATCACCAGCGCCGGCAGCTCGCCGCCCGAGAGCACGTAGTCCCCGATCGAGATCGCCTCGGTCGCCAGGTGCTCCCGGACGCGCTCGTCGACCCCCTCGTACCGCCCGCACAGGACCACGAGGTGATCCAGCCGGCTGAACCGCTCCGCGACCTCGTGCGTCAGAGGCTCGCCATCGGGCGACGTCAGCACGATCGCGTGCCGGCAGGCGTGGACGCCTGCGCCGCGGTCCGCGCAGCGCTCCTCGCGGATGCGATCCACCGCCGCAAACAGCGGCTCCGGCTTCAGCACCATCCCGGGCCCGCCCCCGAACGGCACGTCGTCGACGACGCGGTGCCGGTCCGTCGTGAAGTCCCGCAAGTCGTGCACGCGGATGTCCAGCACCCGACGCGCGATCGCCCGTGCGACGATCCCTTCCGACAGGGGCGCCTGCACCATCGCCGGAAAGATCGTGACGATGTCGATCTTCACTTCGCTGCCCCGGCTACGAAGGGAACGGATCCTCG
>DAIUEK010000070.1:2996-6520 GCA_036845165.1 Vicinamibacterales bacterium
GTGACGATGTCGATCTTCACTTCGCTGCCCCGGCTACGAAGGGAACGGATCCTCGTTGACTCGTTCCCTTCACAAGTCCAGCAATCCCTCCGGGGGATCCACCACGATCACCTTCGCCCCCGGATCGACGCTGACGCAAATCCCGCCGACCATTGGGACCATCACTGCCCCGCGCGCGCCGGCGATCACGAGCCGGCTGCGCTCCATCGGTCCCTCCACATCGGTCACGCGGCCGATGACGCGCCCCCCCGTGTCCCTGACCTCGCAGCCCACGAGGTCGTGCCGGTAATACGTGCCCTCCGGCAGCGGCGGCAGCTCCGTCGCGGGCAGCTTCAACTCGGCCCCCGCCAGCGCCTCGGCGGCGTTCATCGTGTCGACCCCTTCAAACGCGATAATCGGCCGGCCGCTGTGAAACCTGACCGACTCGATCGTGCGCGGCTCCGAGCGCCCCGCCATCTCCACCAGCAGCACGCGGCCGGCGACGAAGCGCTCGCCCGGAAAATCCGTATCCGGGTTGACGATCACGTGCCCGCGGTTGCCGTGCGCGCGCGCGACGCGGCCAACCAGGACCAGGTCGTCAGGCATCCCGGAATTCGACGTTCACCTTCGTGCCGTCGAGTTCCGCCGCGGCGCTCGCCAGCGTACGGACGGCCGTCGCGGTGCGCCCCTGGCGCCCGATGACGCGGCCCATGTCGCCGGGCGCCATCGTCAGCTCCACAAGCGACTGCCCGCGGGCCTCGCGCTCCGTGACGGTCACGGCGTCCGGCTTGTCGGCGAGCGCTTTCGCGATCGCCTCGACGACGGCGCGGGCGCGGCTCACGACGCGGTGGCGTCGGTCGCCGCCGGCGCTTCCGCGGGCATCCGATCGATGAGCGTGCGGACCGTATCGGACGGCTGCGCGCCGAGCTTCATCCAGTGGTCCACCCGCGCGCGATCCAGCTTCAGGATCTCCGGCGTCGTGCGGGGGTTGTAATGCCCCAGCACCTCGACGTACGAGCTGTCGCGGGCCGCGCGGGAATCGGTGACCACCACCCGGAAGAACGGCCGCTTCTTCGACCCTGCACGCCTCAATCGAATCACTACCATGTGCCCTCTCGTTACCAGTTACCAGCTTCCAGCTTCCAGTTACCAGCTCAGAACATCAGCGTCAGGCTGGCAGCTGGCGGCCGGAAGCTGGAAGCTGGAAGCTATTTCATCATGCCTTTTAACGCCGACAGATTCGGCCGCTTCCCCTTCGCGAGTCCCGCCATGCCGCCCAGCGACTTGAGCATCTTCTTCATCTGGATGAACTGCTTCAGCAGGCGGTTCACCGCTTCCACCGAGGTCCCCGAGCCCTTCGCGATCCGCTTCCGCCGCTGGCCGTTGATCAGCTGGTGGTTGCGCCGCTCTTTCGCGGTCATCGAGTTGATGATCGCCTCGACGCGCAGCATCTGCTTCTCGTCGACCTGCTCCTTCTGCTGCTGGAGCTCCTTCATCGCGCCCATCCCGGGCAGCATCCCGAGGATCTGTTCGAGCGGGCCCATCTTCCGGATCGTCCGGAGCTGATCCCGGAAATCCTCGAGCGTGAACTCGTCGAGCCGGATCTTCTTCTCGAGCGTCGCGGCGTCTTCCATCGAGACGGCCTCTTCGGCCTTCTCGATGAGCGACAGCACGTCGCCCATGCCCAGCACGCGCGACACCACGCGGTCCGCGTGGAACGGCTCGAGATCCTGGAGCCGCTCGCCGCTGCCCACGAACGCGATCGGGACGCCGACGACCGACACCACCGACAGCGCCGCGCCGCCGCGCGCGTCGCCGTCCATCTTCGACAGCACGACGCCCGTCACGCCGATCCGCCGGTTGAACTCCCCGGCGCTCTTGATCGCGTCCTGCCCGGTCATCGCATCGGCGACAAACAGCAGATCGACGGGCGCCACGGCAGCCTTGATCGCCTGCAGCTCGTCCATCAACTCGTCGTCGATGTGCAGCCGGCCCGCCGTGTCGACGATGACGACGTCGAAGCCGCTGTTTTTCGCCTCGGTCAGCGCACCCGCCGCGCGCCGGACCGGATCCATCTCGCCCGCCGGGTCGTGCACGCGCACGCCCGCCTGTTTCCCGACCACCGACAGCTGCTGGATCGCCGCTGGGCGCCGCACGTCGGTCGACACGAGCAGCGGGTGCCGTCCCTGCCTGGTCAGCCACTTCCCGAGCTTCGCCGAGGTCGTCGTCTTGCCCGAGCCCTGGAGGCCGAGCAGCATGATGACACGCGGCGTCTGGGTCGTCGCCGGCAGCCCGCCCTGCGCGTCCCCGAAGAGCGCGAGCATTTCGTCGCGCACGATGCGCACGACCTGCTGGTCGGGCGTCAGGCTCCGGAGCACCGCCTGGTCGACGGCCCGATCGCGCACGCGATCGATGAACGCCTTGACGACCTTGAAGTTGACGTCCGCTTCGAGCAGCGCCATCCGGATTTCCCGGAGCGCCAACTCGACCGTCTCTTCGGTAAGCCGACCCTCTCCGCGAATGTTGCGGAAGACGTCCTGCAGACGATTGGAGAGGGACTCGAACATGGCCGCCTACGCGCCCTAACCTTCACAGGCGCAAACCTTTATGGTAGAGGAACTAAGCGCGATCTGTCAATGCCGCTCTGCAGGCACGCCCACAGCGGGTGCGCAGGCGTCATTTTCGACTGGCGACTGCCCATTGACGATGACACGGATTGTCGACTGCCGGTGCACGATCGGGGTGCCGTAGTCGCGCCATGCTGCGGCGTGGGGCGTGTTACTGCCACGTGGTAATCTTGCCAAAACTGAATCGCGAGGACACCATGCCGCCCATTCCGTTCACGGGAAACTACCAGGACCTCTCGACCGACCGCGGCTATCAGTTCAAGTTCTTTTGCGAGAAATGCAACAACGGCTACATGTCCAGTTTCCAGGCCTCCGCGGTCGGGATGCTGGGGTCGGCGGCGCGCGTGGCCGGCAGCCTGTTCGGAGGCGTCTTCAACAGCGTGGCGAACAGCTCGTACGAGGTGCAGCGCGCGGTCGGTGGCGGAGCGCATGACGCCGCGCTGAAGGAAGCGGTCCAGGAGATCGCGCCGACGTTCAAGCAGTGCACCCGCTGCGGGAAGTGGGTGTGCCAGCCGATCTGCTGGAACAAGAAGGCCGGCCTCTGCGAAAGCTGCGCTCCCGATCTCGATGAAGAGATGGCCGCCGCGCAGGCCGAAGCGGCCCGCGAACAGGTCCAGGAAAAGGCCCGCACCGTCGATTGGACCAAGTCGCGCGATGTCGCCCAGGTCTCCGGCGCGGTCTGCGGAGCCTGCGGCGCGAAGACTCAGGGCGGAAAGTTCTGCATGGACTGCGGCGCCCCGCTATCCGCCAAACTCACGTGCGCCAAGTGCGGCCACGAAGCCGAAGGCTCTCCCAAGTTCTGCCCCGACTGCGGCCAGAAATACTAGAAAAACAATAGAGCCTTCGATCGGCCGCGCGTATACTGCCCGCACCATGACCGACCTCGCGCTCCGCACGGCCCGGCCGACGCCCCTGACG
>DAIUEK010000070.1:6530-7721 GCA_036845165.1 Vicinamibacterales bacterium
GCTCTCCCAGGTTCTGCCCCGACTGCGGCCAGAAATACTAGAAACACAGAAAGTGATCGAGGCGGACCCGGAATCCGAGAAGCGATTCGAGAGTGGCGCGGAACATCCATCCGTCCGAGCCGGTGTAATTCTCGAATGGCGACGCCTCGTCAGAGCCACAACTGTTCTGGAAAAGGTATGCTGAATACAGTACTCCGCACCGTTTGTTTACCCGGAATGTTGTTTCTGGGTCCAGCCGTTCTTGCGCTTGACGGTTTTCCGCCGTCCATAAACCTCCCTAAAGACGTCAGCGTGAATTCCATCCGCTCGTTGAACTACGACCAGGCGGAGTTTCTGATCGCAGGGCAACAGACGACAAAGCAAGGCAAACTGACCAGCGCCTTTCTCGTGATCGCCTTTGAGGAAGGGCATCGTCCTACGGCCGAAACCACCTGGAAAGCGTGGGAGCCTCAGCTTCTAAAATCGACTGCAACCGACGAATAACTCTGACCGCGCAAGCCTTCCAAACGCGCCCTCCACTCTTTAGATCGGCCTCACGTGCGCGCTGAGCCGCGGCGCTCACGCTTCATCGGCGCCGTCGGCTCCAGTGATGTTAGACCGACATCGGTAAGTTCTTCCAAGCGAATGCCGCGGCCCTGTTCAAGAGCTAACCGAGACGCTGCGATGCGCCGCAGAAACTCGGGGTGATGTTCGAGTCGATAATCGAACCAGTCATCGTCAGATTCGAAGCCGATGATCACCCCCGCAGGCCGCCCATGGCGCGTGATGACGATCTCTTCGTGGGCCGCCAGCCGCAGGTATTTCGAGAGATCGTCTTTAACTTTGGCCAGAGCCACCGCCCTCATCGGGGGTGCCTTCCTGGTCGAGCCAGGCTTGGGCCTCCTGCTTTTCGATGATCGCGAGGATTTCGACTGTGGTCGCGGTGACGTCATAGAACACCCTTATGTCGTTGACCCGAAGGCGATACTGCGGCTGGCTCAGGCCCCGAAGCCGTTTGATCCGGCTCTTGCTTGTTTTCGTCGGCTCGAATCGGAGGTGACGCTCAAGGGCATCCCGGACCTCACTGCGGACACGCGCGGGCAGCCTCTGAAGCGCCGTGCTGGCGTCCGGGGCCAACACGATCTCGAATCGCATTCTAGCCAGATTATAGCCAGATTAGCGACCAACAGCAATGCTTCGGTTTGTTCGGTC
>DAIUEK010000071.1:0-7690 GCA_036845165.1 Vicinamibacterales bacterium
CGCTCAGCAGGAGGTGGACCGGTGCGTCATGACGCGCCAGCAGGCGCAGCGCCTCGTCGCCGCTGGCCGCCCCGAGCACGGTGTAGCCCGCGGGTGCAAGAAGACGCGTGGCCAGCGTGCGGAGTCCTGGGTTGAGTGATGCTGTTTCTTTTCAGACCTGTGCAGGGGTGTTCAGGGAATTGCGCGAAAAGGCCATGGCGAACGTTGCGAGAACGACGAACGACCCCAGGCAGCCCCGGGTCAGCTACCCGCGGTCGGTGGCGTCTGCGGGTTGTACTTCGACGGGCACTTCGCCATCACGCCATTCGGCTCGACCGCGAAGCCGTCGGGCTCGAGCTGTCCCTTGAGGACGACTTCCGCACGGTTCTTGAAGGTGTCGGGCACGACGCCCGTATAGCGCGCGGAGATCACCTTGCCATTGAGCGTCACCTGGAACCGGTACTCCAGCGAAGCGGGACGCTGCCGGAGATCGGCGACGTATCCGTGGAGCTGCAGACGCTTGCCCTGCCACGCCGCCGGATTCGCCATCACCTCGTCGACATGGACGTAGTACTCGGTGCCTTCGGCCAGCGTCGTGTACATCAGGCCTCCGAGGGCCCCGGCCAGGACGATGCACGTCACGGCGATCTTGAGAGCTTTGGATGACATCTGGTTTTCGTCGATGGTGATGGGCAAGAGGTGTGCCCGTGAGGATTCTGCCCCTCCCCGACACCGATGTCATGGCCCGCAGCACGCGGCTGCCGGATTTCCGGCGGTGCTCCGTGCCAGCCGACAGGTCGTCGTCAGCGACGACTGTTCCGGACGCGCTATTACTGGATGTCGTGACAGAGGTCGCAGTCCTGGCGGATCACGCGGCCGTCTGGCGTCTTGTGCAGGTCGTCGTGGCAGCGGAAACAGCCGGGCGTATCGACGTGCCCCAGATTGTTCTCGTGCGTGCCCCAGCCGACTTTCATCGCGGGAAATACGTTGCGCGCGTAGAGACGCTGCGCCGCGCCCACAAGCTGATCGATCTCGCTGCCGTGGCTGGCCACGAGACCCGGATAACTCTGGCCGTAGAAGGCGCGGAGCCGCCGCGCGATCTGCTCCTCCGCCGCCAGCCGGTCGGAGTAGACCACTTTGAGCGTCTCCACGGCCTGCCGGCGCGCGAACGGCAGCACGCGGGAGATCTCGCCGCGCGCCATCGCGCCGTCGACGGCGCGCTCGGGTGAGGGCGACAACGGATGGCTCGGCCGGTTGTGGCAGTCCATGCAGTCCATCTGGCGGCGCTCCCCCTGCGCGATCTGCTCGTCGGTGACGCCTGGCGCGCGGAACTCGCGCACGTTCCCCTGCCGGTCCTTCAGCCGCACGAACGGGATCACCTGGCGCTTGGGGTCGGTCGCGACGTACTCGATCTCGTTCGCGACGTTCATGTGCCAGTGGATGCCGCTGGCGATCCCCAGACGCTCGCTGCCGCCGCCGACGTGCACGAGGAGACGCGTGACCGACTCGGTGTTCTTGTCGTCGTTGGCGTACTCGCGAATGACGTCCACCTTGTCGCCGTGGAACTTCTCCGGCCAGTGGCACTGCTCGCAGGTGTCGCGCGCCGGGCGCAGATTGTGCACGGGCGAGCCGACCGGCCGCGAGTACGTGCCGCGCATCACCGCAATCACCTGGCGCGTGCCGGCGAGCTTGGACTTGACAAACCACGGCGCGCCGGGACCGATGTGGCAGTCGACGCAGCGCACTCTCGAGTGCGGCCCGTCGCGGTAGGCGACGAACTCCGGCTCCATGACGGTGTGGCAGACCTGACCGCAGAAGGCCGGCGAATCCATGAACTCGAGGCCACGGTAGGCCGCGAGCGACACGATGAGCACGTTGACGAGCGTCAGCGACGCCACGACGAGCGCGATGCGGCGGTGCGCCGGGTTATTGAGGTCGATGCGGGGCCAGGTGCGGGGCTCCAGTCCGCGCAATCGCCGGCGCCGCTCGATCGCCACGCCGGCCGGAATCAACAACAACCCGGCCACGAAGAAGCCGGGCAGGATCAGGAAGATCACGATCCCCACGTACGGGTTCGTGTGCAAGCCGAACAGATCCAGCAGGAACACGAACAGGAACACAATCGCGCTGAGCAAGGCGAGCACGACGCCGATCGCGGAGACAATGTTTCGTTTCATGGTTGAGATATCAGGGCGTAGAGGATGAGCGCCACGAGCGCCAGGCCCACGACGAGGGCGATCGAACCGATGACCCGGCCGGCCAGCCAGACCCGTCGCGACGGCGCCCCGGCGTCACGCAGGCGTCCAGGCGCGGACGCCAGCCGCGCGTATTCGGCGGGACGCTCCTCGCGCAACTCGCGCTCGGTCACCCGGCCCGTGAAGATGACCATGTCCATCGGGAACTTCTCGGGCCGGAGATGGCTGTTGAAGAAATGGATGGTGAAGATGAACCCGACGGCGAGCAGCGCCTCTTCGCCATGGACCAGCAGCGCGATGTTGAAGATCCATCCGGGCAGCACGCGCGCAAACACCTCGGGGAACCAGAGCATCAGCCCGGAGCCGCCGATAATCGCCATGCCCCAGAAGACCGCCCAGTAGTCGAACTTTTCCCAGTACGTGTAGCGATCGAAGACCGGCCGCTGGCCGTAACCGAGAAACCACCGGACATGCTGCAGCATCTCCGTCAGATCCCTGGGCTGCGGCACCATGGACGTTGGACCCCAGAAGATGCTGTAGTCCTTCCGGACGGCCACGCGCCGGACCAGGCGTCCGGCGTGCCCCAGGAACACGACGATCATGATCGTCGCAAAGACGCGGTGGAGGACGTGCGTGACGGTGAATCCGCCCAGTGCCCGCGCGAGAAGCCCCGCCCACGTCGCGTCGCTGAAGAGCAGCGGCATCCCGGTGGACGCCAGCCCCAGAAAACTCAGCATCAGGAAGCCGTGCAGCGCGCGGTCGATGCGGTCGAACCGCAGCACGTGACGGCCGGCCTCACGGCTCTGCACGACCTCAGGCATCCGGCTTCTCCGGTGTGTCGTCGCTCGGTCGGGTCCCCGTGTCTTCCCCACCCTCGCTGCGCGCTCGGGGCCCCGCGCCGGGGGGCTCCCCTCCGGCCCTCGGGTGCACGGTTGCCGGCGCCGCGCGCCGTTCCTTCACCGCCCGCGCGCACCACAGCGCGCTGTGCAGCCCGAAGAATCCGAAGGTTCCGAAGAGCAGGATCTGCATGAACCTCGCGGCGAGATACAGCGAGGTGTTGCGCTCGCGATTGTGCTTGTCGGCGTGCGGATCGTACTTCACGAAGTTCGCATTCGCGTTCGTGTGGCACTTGCCGCACGTCTGCACGAGATGCGCCCGCGCGATGGGGGAGGCCGGATCGCTGGCCGGAAGAATCCGATGGTTGCCGTGACAGTCCGCGCATGTCGCGACCGCGCGGAATCCGAGCTTCGTCACCTGGCCGTGGAACGTGTCGCGGTACGTCTTCAGCTTGTCGGTGTGGCAGGAACCGCACTGGCTCACGACCGTTAATTGCCATTGGGGGTTGTCGGCCTGCTGGATGGCATGCGGCGTGTGGCACGTCTGGCAGGCGGGGACGCCGGTGCGGCCGTTCGCGAGAAACCCGGCGTGCACGCTGCCGGCGAACTGGCGCCCGATGCCTTCATGGCATTTTCCACACGTCGCGGGCACGTTCGCGAGCGCGACACGGCTGGCCGGATCCGATTTCTTCCTGATGTCGTGCGGCCCGTGGCAGTCGCTGCACGTCGGGGCGACGAGCAGGCCGCTGCGGCTCAGGGCCCGTCCGTGGATGCTGTCCTTGAACGGCGACGCCACGTCGCCGATCGCGATGTGGCCCTTCGCGATGATCGCCTGGCTGCCGTGGCAGCTCGAGCAGGTGGCCGCGATATTGAGATGATACGTGCGCGACTCCGGATCCTTCTTCCCGCGGATGTCGTGGACGCCGTGGCAGCTCACGCACGTGGCGGCGACATCGCTGCCGGTGGCGCGCGCGCCGGCGTGGGCGCTCTGCTTGTATTGGGCGACCTCGTCGGCATGACAGGTCGCGCAATCGACCTTCGCGAGTTTGTCGGGATGCGGCAGCTCGGCGTGGGCGAGGTCGGCGTGGCAATCCACGCAGGCCATCGATCCGTGCACCGACGCCGCGAAGACGCTCTTGTGCACCGTCACCGGCGTGCCGGTCGCGCGCTTCAGGGAGTCGTCTTCGTGGCAGGTCAGACAGTCGTCGGCCGTCGGGGCCGGCGTCACGGCCGCGGACGCGGGCGCGTGACCGCCTGGGACGGGCGCCCGCTGCGGCGCCCGCGCTGAGACCGTCAACGCGAGCGCCCAGAGGACAAGGAGTGTGGCGGTGATGCCGACGCGCCTCATCGTCCCTCCGCCGGTCCGCGAGTCAGTGGAGCGCTCGATGACCGCGCGCAACGGCTACTTTTTCTTGAGCGTCGACAGATAGGCGACCACGTTGTCCAGGTCGGCCTTCGGCAGCGAGGCGAACTTCGCGAGCATCGGCGGCTTCCGCTCGGCCTTGTTTTTGGCGGCCATCTTCACGGGCTCCGTGATCCATTCGCGGATCTCGGCCGCCGTCAGCTTCGACCCGATGTCGTCGAGCGCCCCTTTCGCGTTGCCCTTGCCGGCAATCGCGTGGCACATCGAGCACTTCTGGTCCGCGTAGACCTTCGCGCCCTTGGTGGCGTCCTGCGCGGACGCGGTGCGGGTGAAGGCCAGAAGGGCCAGTACCGCGAGAGTTCCAATCCACACTCGTTTCATTGCGTATCCTCCAGAGACGGAGCCGTGACCGCGAACAGCCGCATGACGACCGCCGCGAGCTCGCCGCTATCTGCCGAATCTAACACGGCATCCACGCGCAGCGCCATCCGCTGCGCGACTTCGAGCGTCAAGGCATCGACCTCCGCGCGGTGCGCCGCGCTGAGCGAGGCGGTCTTGCGCCGGAGCCGCTGCAGCTCCGACCGGCACACGTCCCCGAAACGGTCATGCAGCGCGCGGCCAACCGGGGTCATGACGGGGAATTCGCAAGCCAGATGCCACGACCCGCCGCCACGGCCTTCCGCCGAATTGCGAGGGATTTCGGGATATTGCGCAGACCCGCCCCGTCCGGTTACCTGCGGCTGCCGGATTTTCGGCGCCGGTAGATCCGGAACTGGTCGCCGCGCTCGACCTGCTGCGCGAGGTAGCAGATGTCCGAGCACTGGGGCGAGAAGTTGTAGCCGAACTCGTCTGCCCGCTCGGAGATGTCCTCCCACTCGTCATCCAGCCCGACGATCGCGTTCGCGGCGGCCGCGAACTGCTCGGGACGCGCGCCGGCGAAACGGCGGCTGAGGACGGCCAGCACTTTCTCTCGATCGACCATGGGTTGCCTCCGCGTGTTCAGATGCGTGTCGCAGACGTCGGGCCGGACCGCGGCGATCGTGGCGTGGCGCGCATCCGCTTTGCAAACACCGGGCGGGCCACCACACGCAGCGCGCGGCGCCAGAGCTCGTAGGCCAGCATCCCCGGCGTCCTCGGGGCCAGCAGCGCCGCGTCGTCGGGATTGACGACGAGACTGACGTCGATGTTCGGGGCGAGGCCGATCGGAACGCGGTGCCGCCGGCACGCGTCGTAGACCGCCGCCATCACGCGGCGCATGTCGTCATAGTCCGGCGGCGGCCAGTGCTCCATGTCGGACCCGACCGTCGGGCGAAACACGCAGACGGTCGGGAACGCGCCGACGGACGTGATCCGCTCGATCGCCGCGAGCGTGTTCTCCACGGGCTCGAGGCCCGCGATGATTTCGCCCGACACCGCGCCGCGTGGCAGGCGCGAGGCGCAGTAGTCCATCGCCTCCAGAAAGAGACTCTGTCCGAGCGTCTGCGCTTTTCCGGGACAGATGCGGGCGAACCACTCGGGATCGAACAGCTCGAGGCAGAAGGAGAAGTGATCGACGCCCAGATCGATCAACCGGTCGTAGGCGCGGAAGTCCCGTTCGGGCGTGAGCTGGACGCCGACGAGCAGCCCCACGTTCTCCTTGATCGCCTTCACATAGGGCTCGGCTTCGCGGAGCCCGCGCGAGCCCTGGAAGCCGCCGTTGAAGTGGACGAAGGTGACGCCCGACCCTTCCTTGGCCGCGCGGCACGTCTCCACGACGTCGTCCACGGTCTTGGCCGCGGCTTCGTGGCCGCCGACGTTCTTGCCCGTGGTGCAGAACCGGCAGTTCAGGGCGGGCCGGTAGTTCCAGAACGCGCACACCGGGTTGACATAGATCCCCAGGTAGGTGCCCTGCAGCACGCCGATCCGCGACATGGGCACGTCACGCGACGTGAGGCGCTGGTACCACGGCGGCTCCCGCGGCACCTCGACGCGGTAGCGCTGCGCGCCGCGCCGGTCGTAGATGGAATAACCCGCGCCGGGGCTTCCCTGCAGCACGTACGGCGAGCCCTGCGCGAAGTCCTCGGTGACCGGCGCATTCATCCAGATATCGTGCTTCAGCCAGGAGCGGGTCGGGATGACGATCTCGAGCCCCGAGCCGAGCCCGGCCCGCGTGCGCGAGATCCCCCGCGCCCCCTCGAGGGACACGTCGGACGGAACGCGGAGGCCGCGACAGAAGAGGTCGATCTCCAGTTCGCAGGCGTTGAGAGCCATCGCGCGCCCTTTCGCAAGCCGGATGCCGCGCGGAAATACGAGGATTTGTGAAGGACTGCCGGATTCCCGGCAGTGCCTGCGCGCATCGATGGGGGCTCTCGGCATTGTAGCTCAGCACGCCGCTTGCAATGACTGCCCGGACGAGGTGACCATGACGTTCCGTTCCGGGTTCTATACCGTTCCGACCGACCGCTGGTACATCGAACGCGCGGTCTGGCTGATCGCTGGCGTCGTGCTGATCACGTCGACCAGCCTCGCGGCGTTCGTCGATCCGCGGTGGATCCTGCTGGTCGTCGCGACCGGGATCGCCTCGATCGCCGTCGCGCTGACCGGCTTCTGCCTCGTCGGCAACGTGCTCTACCGGCTGGGCCTCAAAGGGTTGCTCGCCGATCCCTCCCGGAGCGACCTGTACTTCATGCAGACCGACCGCTGGTATCTCGAGCGCCGCATCTACGTGACGGTCGGCGTGAACATGACGCTCGCGTCGATCCTCTCGCTCGTGCACAGCGCGTGGTGGCTGGCGTTCACGGGATTTGTCGGGATCGCGATGGTATGGTTCTCCGCGACGGGATTCTGCATCCTGGCGAACGTCCTGTATTGGATAGGCGCCGAGCCGCGGCTCGCGCCGGAATGTCCTAAATCCCCAGTGCCGCGACCAGCAGTCCCACTGCCGCAATGACGGCGCCCGCGGCGGCGGCGCCGTAACGGGCGACCCAGGGGGCGCGTACGTGATTCACGGCCGCGCGCGCGGGCAGGACGAGGACGACCATGGTCGCGATCGTCGCCACCTCGTACGCGCAGACGACAAGCGTTGCCCGCAGCACGCCGAGCGGCGCCGCCGCGAAGAGGATCGGAATCACGGCGACGCATGGATCCGCCGAAAACACCAGAAACAGCGCCCACGGCGTCATGCGCGCGGGTTCGTGGACGTGATCGTAGTGGGCGTGATGATGGCCGTGACAGTGCGAACCGGCCGCGCCCCGGAGACCCACGACCGCATACACCAGGCCGAACGCGATCAGGAGCAGGCCGGCGACCGCCTCCATCCGCTGTCCGACGACGCGCAA
>DAIUEK010000072.1:0-7665 GCA_036845165.1 Vicinamibacterales bacterium
TACCACACGTTACAGAGCACTTCGCCGCCGACGCCGGCCTTCACCGCTTCGCGGCCGGTCATGACCCCGCGGGAGGTCGTCAGGATGCTGGTGCCGAGGCCCGCGAGGACGTCCGGGACATCGTCGCGGCCGAAGTAGACGCGGCGGCCCGGACGGCTGACGCGCTGGATGCCGATGATGATGCGCTCCCCGCGCGGCCCGTACTTCAGCTGCACGCGGAGCGTGCCCTGCGGCTCGTTGTCCTTCGGCTCCACGACCTTGAAGCCCTGGATGTAGCCTTCGCTCTCCAGGATTTTCGCGATCTCGACCTTCAGGCGCGAGAGCGGCATATCGACGCGGGGATGGCGCGCCGTGGTCGCGTTCCGGATCCGGGCGAGCATGTCTGCGATAGGGTCAGTCATATTCTCTTAGCTCTTCTCGGTGCTTGGTGCTCGGTGCCTGGCTCTTGGTGCCGGGTCGGATCCCGGTGCACCCAGCACCAGGCTCCCAGGCACGAAGCACCCAGCACCAGTTTCCTTACCAACTGCTCTTCGTGACTCCAGCGATGTCCCCTTCCAGCGCGAGCTGGCGGAAACAGAGGCGGCACAGCGCGAACTTGCGGATGTAGGCGCGCGGACGTCCGCAGCGCTTGCACCGGTTGCGCAGCCGCACCTTGAACTTCGGGGTCTTCGCTTCTTTCGCGATCTTGGCGGTCGTGGCCATTTCGATCCTTGTCTACTGCGTTCTAAACGGCATGCCCAGCAACTGGAGCAGCTTGCGCGACTCCTCGTCGGTCTTCGCCGTCGTGACGACCGAGATGTTCATCCCGCGCGCCTTGTCGACCTTCATGTAGTCGATCTCGGGGAACAGGAGCTGATCCTTGAGGCCGAGCGTGTAGTTGCCGCGGCCGTCGAACCCGCGCGGTGACACGCCGCGGAAGTCGCGGACGCGCGGCAGCGCGATCGAAATCAAGCGGTCGAGAAACTCCCACATCCGGTCGCCGCGGAGGGTCACCATCGCGCCGATGGGCATACCTTTTCTGACCTTGAACTGCGCGATCGACTTCTTCGAGCGCGTGATCACCGGTTTCTGGCCCGTGACGCGCGCGATCTCGTCCACGCCGACATCGACGATCTTCGCGTTCCCGGTCGCCTCGCCCAGGCCCATGTTGACCACCACCTTCTCGATCTTCGGGATGGCCATCACGTTCTTGTAGCCGAACTCCTTCGCGAGCGCCGGCACGACGTCCTTGCTGTAACGGTCTTTCAGGCGGCTCATTTGTCGACCACTCCCTCGCACTTGCGGCAGATGCGGACCTTGCGGCCGTCGCCGAGGATCTTCCGGCCGATGCGCGTCGCCTTCGCGCACTCCGGGCAGACGATCTGCACATTGGAGGCGTGCAGCGGCGCCTCGCGCTCCACGACCCCCCCCTTGATCTGCTTGGCGGGGTTCGGCTTCGTGTGGCGCTTGATGATGTTCACGCCTTCGATGATCAGGCGGTTCTTCGCCGGGAGGACCTTCAGCACGCGCCCGCGCTTGCCGCGATCCTTGCCGGTGATGACGATCACGTTGTCGTTCTTGCGAACGGGTGTCTGGAGTCTCGACATGTGTTACAGAACCTCGGGCGCGAGCGAGATGATCTTCATGAACTTGCGCTCGCGCAGCTCGCGGGCCACGGGCCCGAACACGCGCGTGCCAATCGGCTCCCCCTGGTCGTTCACCAGGACAGCGGCGTTGCGGTCGAACCGGATGTAGCTGCCGTCTTTCCGGCGCTGCTCCTTGACCGTGCGGACGATGACCGCCTTCACGACGCTGCCCTTCTTCACGGCCGACTCGGGCGTCGCTTCCTTCACCGACGCGGTGACGATGTCGCCCAGCCGCGCGTAGCGGCCGGTCGACCCGCCGATCGGGTTGATGACGGCGATTTTCCTCGCGCCGGAGTTGTCCGCGACGTCAAGAATGGATCGCATCTGAATCATGGCTAGATTTCCTTCGCCTTCTCGACGATCGACGTCACCACCCAGCGCTTGCGCGCGCTGAGCGGGCGGGTCTCGGCGATCGACACCCGGTCGCCCACCTTCGCCTCGTTCTTCTCGTCGTGCGCCAGGAAGGTCGACGTCCGCTTCGACGTCTTGCCGTAGAGCGGATCGCGGATCTGCCGCTCGATCGCGACCTTCACGGTCTTGTTCATCTTGTCGCTGACGACCACGCCAGTGACGACTGCCTTCGTGGCCATTACACCGACTCCTTCTCGCGCAGCACGGTCTTCACGCGCGCCCGATCGCGGCGCAGCGACTGGAGCTTGCCGGCCGCCTCGAGCTGTCCCATCGACTTCTGGATCCGCAGGCGGAACAGCTGGTCGTCGAGATCCCGCTCGCGCTGCTTCAGCTCGTCCACGCCGAGACCCCGGAATTCCCCGACCTTCATGACGCTCTCTCCTCCGCAAACCGCGTCGCGAACCGCGTCTTGATGGGAAGTTTCGCCGCGGCGAGGCGCATGGCCTTCCTCGCCTCGATCTCGGTCACCCCTTCCATCTCGAACAGGATCCGCCCCGGGCGCACGACGCACACCCACTCTTCCGGGTTGCCCTTGCCCTTGCCCATGCGGGTTTCCTGCGGCTTCTTCGTAATCGGCTTGTCCGGGAACACGCGTATCCAGATCTTGCCGCCGCGCTTGATGAACCGGGTCATCGCGACGCGCGCCGCCTCGATCTGCCGCGCCGTCATCCAGCAGGGCTCCATCGCCTTCAGCCCGTAGTTGCCGAACGAGACGTCCGCCCCCCGCCAGGCCTTGCCTGCCATCCGGCCGCGCTGCTGCTTCCGGTACTTGACCTTCTTCGGCATCAACATAAATGGATCCTTGCGATTTGGTGATTTCGAGATTTGGTGATTTCGTGATTTTCACATCACCAGATCACCAGATCAACAAATCCCTAGCCTCGCGCTCCCGTGGGACGCCGCGGCGCCCGGTAGTCTTCTTCGCGGCCGACGCGCGGCGTCAGCCGTTCGCCCTTGTAGAGCCACACCTTCACGCCGATGCAGCCGTAGGTCGTGAACGCCTGCGCGAAGCCGTAGTCGATGTCCGCGCGGAGCGTCTGGAGCGGCAGCTGCCCGTGCAGGTACCACTCGGAGCGCGCGATTTCCGCGCCGTTCAGCCGGCCCGACACGCGGACCTTGATCCCGCGCGCGCCGAACCTGAGCGCCGACTCCACCGCCTTGCGCATCGCGCGGCGGAACGCCACGCGCTTTTCGAGCTGCATCGCGACCGACTCGCCGATGAGCTGCGCGTCGAGCTCCGGCTTCTGGATTTCCTGGATGTTGATGAAGACCTCGCGGTTGGTCTTCTTCTGGATTTCCGTCTTGAGCTTGTCGACTTCCGTCCCCTTGCGCCCGATGATGATCCCGGGGCGCGAGGTGTAGATGTCGATCTTGAGCTTGTTCGCCGCGCGCTCGATCTCGATCTTCGACACGCCCGCGTGCATGAAGCGCGTCTTCAGGGTGTCGCGCAGCTTGATGTCTTCGTGCAGCAGCTTCGCGTAGTCCTTGTCGGCGTACCAACGCGACCGCCACGTCTTGTTGAAGCCGAGCCGGAACCCGATCGGATGGACTTTCTGCCCCATAAAACTCTCAGTCTCCAGTTACCAGTAACCAGCTACCAGCTCCCGGCGGCCAGCTGCCAGCTCCCAGCTGGAAGCTGGAAGCGGAACGCTGGAAGCCGTTTACGACGCCGCTGCCGTCTTCGAGCGCGGTTTGCTCGCGGCGCTCGTCTTCTTCTTCGGCGTCGCTCCCTTGCGGCGCGGTCTCGCCGTAGCCTCGCCAGAGGCGGAGGCGGACGACGCGACGATCTTGCTCGGGCGCTCAGCGACGCGCACCGTGAGGTGCGCCGTGCGCTTGACGACGCGGAACGCGCGCCCCATCGGGGCCGGGCGAATCCGCTTCTGCGACGGCCCCTGGTCGGCGAAGCACGCCGCCACGAACAGCCGGTCGACGTCGCCGCCGAAGCCGTCCCTGGTCTGCGCGTTCGCGATCGCGGACCGCAGCACCTTCTCGATGTCGCGCGCGACCCCCTTGCGGGCGAAGCGCAGCGTCGCGAGCGCGTGGTTCACGTCGCGCCCCCGGATGAGATCCAGCACGAGGCCCGCCTTCTGCGCGGACGTGCGGACGTATTTGGCGGTCGCGTGCGCTTCGATCATTTACGCACCCGCCTTGGCGCCCGGACCGGCGCCGGCGCCGGCGATGGCGCCGGCCGGCGGCGCGATCGACGCCGCCTTGTCGGCCTTCGTGGTGTGTCCCTTGAACAGGCGCGTCGGCGCGAACTCGCCGAGCTTGTGCCCGACCATGTTCTCGGTCACGTACACCGGGATGAACTTCCGCCCGTTGTGCACGGCAATCGTGTGCCCCACCATCTCGGGAATGACCGTCGAGCGGCGCGACCAGGTCTTGATGACCTTCTTGTCGCCGCCGCGGTTCATGACCTCGATCTTCTCGAGGAGCGGGACGTCGACGAACGGTCCCTTTTTCAGTGATCTGGACATATCAGTTACCAGCTACCAGCTACCAGCCCCGCCCGCTTCCAGCGGGAAGCTGGAAGCTGGAAGCTGGAAACTATTTTGTTCTCCGCGTGACGACGAACCGATCCGTGCGCTTGTTGTTGCGCGTCTTGTACCCCTTGGTCGGGATGCCCCACGGCGACACCGGGTGGCGCCCACCCGAGGTCTTGCCTTCACCGCCGCCGAGCGGGTGATCGACCGGGTTCATCGCGACGCCGCGGACGTGCGGGCGCTGGCCGAGCCAGCGGCTCCGGCCCGCCTTGCCGATCGACACGTTCTCGTGATCGAGGTTGCCGACCTGGCCGATCGTCGCGAAGCACTCGACGTTGATCTTCCGGATTTCACCGGACGGCATCTTCACCGAGGCGTACTCGCCTTCCCTGGCCACCACTTGCACGCCGGATCCCGCGCTGCGCGCGATCTGGCCGCCGCGGCCCGGCCGCAGCTCCACGTTGTGCACCAGCGTGCCGAGCGGAATGCTCCTCAGCGGGAGCGAGTTGCCCGGCAGGATGTCGACGTGGTCTCCCGCCACGATCGTGTCGCCGACCTTCAGGCCGATCGGGTGCAGGATGTAGCGCTTCTCGCCGTCGGCGTACGTCAGCAGCGCGATGCGCGCCGAGCGGTTCGGGTCGTACTCGATCGTCGACACCGTCGCCGGAATCTCGCGCTTGTCGCGCCTGAAGTCGATGATCCGGTAGGCGCGCTTGTGGCCGCCGCCGCGCCACCACGAGGTGAGCTCGCCGTGGTTGTTGCGGCCGCCGGAGCTGCGCAGCGGCTCGACGAGCGGCTTGTACGGCTCGGTCGACGTGATGTCGTCGAACGTCTGCACCGTCTGGAACCGCCGGCCGGGTGAGGTCGGCTTGTATTTTCTAATCGGCATTTCACTGATCCTTGTCAATGCTGAATGCTGAATGCTTCGTCATTCGACATTCGGCATTCCGGTTAAGCTCCCTCGAGGAACTCCGGAATCTTCTCTCCCTCACGGAGCTTGACGTACGCCTTCTTCCAGTCGGAGCGCTGGCCCACGAACCGCCCCTGGCGCTTCATCTTCCCGTGCGCGATCGAGGTCCGCACCGCTTCGACCTTCGATCCGAACAGCTTCTCGACGGCGCGCTTGATGTCCACCTTGGTCGCGTGCGGCGCGACTTCGAACACGAGCGTCCGCCCGTCCTCGCGCAGCAGCGTCGTCTTCTCGGTGATCAGCGGGCGACGGATGACGTCTGTCTGTTTCATCTCAGTTTCCAGCTTCCAGCTTCCAGCTTCCAGCTTCCAGTCTCCAGCTTCCAGCTCCGTTGCCTCCGGCTGGAAGCCGGGAGCTGGCCGCCGGCAGCTGACGTGGCAACTACCCGAGGCTCTCCTGAAGTTTCTCGAGAGCCTCTTTCGTTGCCACAACATGATCCGTGTCCATGATGTCGCGCGCGGTGACGCGGCTGCTCGACGCGAGCGTCACGCCGGCCAGGTTCCGCGCGGTCAGCGTGAACGCCTCGTCGTGCCTGACGGCGATGACGAGCGTCTTGCCCGTGGCGCCGAGCCTCTTGAGGAGCGCCGCGGTCGCCCTGGTCTTCTTCTCGGTCACGTCGAGCGTGTCGACCACGACGAGGGTGCCGTCGGTCAGCTTCTGCGCGAGCGCCGCGCGGAGCGCGCCCAGCGTCACCTTGCGGGGGAGCGCGTACTCGTAGCTGCGCGGCATCGGCCCGAACACGGTGCCCCCCTTGCGCCACAGCGGGTTGCGGATTTCGCCGACGCGGGCGCGGCCGGTGCCCTTCTGCCGCCACGGCTTCCTGCCGGAGCCGCTGACCGCCGAGCGGTTCTTCGTCGCGGCCGTGCCACGGCGCTCCGCCGCGTTCTCCTGGACGACCGATTCCCAGATGAGGTGCGTGTTCACCCGGCCGCCGAACACCTCGTCCTTGAGATCGAGGGCGCCGACCGTGTCGTTGTTGGAATTGACGATGTCAATCTTCATGGCGCCTACTTCTTGACCTTTTTCGCGGCGGCCGGTTTCTTGGCGATGGTCATCTTCTTCCCGGCCTTCTCGACCTGGGCAACGACTTCCCTCTTCGCCGCGATGGCCTTGCGCACGACGAGGTACGTCCCGGGCGCGCCCGGGACCGCGCCGTGGATCAACAGCACGTGGTTCTCGCCGTCGACCTTGACGATTTTCAGGTTGCGGACCGTGACGCGGTCGCCACCCATCCGTCCCGCGGCGCGCATGCCCTTGACGACGCGCGAGGGGAACGACGAGGCGCCGATCGAGCCCGGCGCGCGGTGGAACATCGACCCGTGGGTCGCCGCGCCGCCGGCGAAGTTGTGGCGCTTCATGACCCCCTGGAAGCCCTTGCCGCGGCTGATGCCGATGACGTCGATGCGATCGCCGTCGGTGAAGACGCCGCCGACCAGCACCTGGTCGCCGGCCTTCAGGGGCTCCCCCCCAGGGGCGACCTTCACTTCCCGGCGCATCCGCGTCGGCGGCACATTGCCCGCCTTCTTGTAATGCCCGCCGAGCGCCTTGTTGACCTTGGCCGGCTTCTCTTCGACGAGCCCGAGCTGCACGGCTTCGTAGCCGTCGGTCTGCGCGCCCTTCGCCTGCAGCACCACGCACGGGCCCGCCTTGACGAGGGTCGCCGGGAAGACGGTGCCGTCTTTGCCGAAGACCTGGGTCATGCCCAGTTTTCTTGCGATGATTCCAGTGACCATGACTTATTTATGTTCTTTCCCGAACGCCTTGATCTCCACGTCCACGCCGGCCGGCAGGTCGAGCTTCATCAGCGCGTCCACCGTCTGCGGCGTGGGCTCGAAGATGTCGATCAGCCGCTTGTGGGTGCGGAGCTCGAACTGCTCGCGCGACTTCTTGTCGACGTGCGGCGAGCGGAGCACCGTCCATTTGTTCTTCACGGTCGGCAGGGGAATCGGGCCCGCGAGCCGCGCGCCGGTGCGCCGCGCGGTGTCCACGATCTCGGAGGTCGACTGGTCCAGCACCCGGCTGTCGTACGCCTTCAGGCGGATGCGGATCTTGTCGCTGAATGGTGATGCCATTTACGTCTTCCCCTGAACTCGAGCGACGACTTCCTCGCTCACGTGATTCGGCGCCTGCTCGTACTGATCGAAGTGCATCGAGAACGTGGCGCGCCCCTGCGTCC
>DAIUEK010000073.1:0-2332 GCA_036845165.1 Vicinamibacterales bacterium
GCCAGTTCGAGCGCCTCGTTGATGATCACCTTTGCCGGCGTCGCGGTCTCGGTCAGCAGCTCGTAAATCGCGAGGCGGAGGATCAGGCGGTCGATGATGGCGGTCCGCTCGATCCGCCAGTTCTTCAGGTGGCTGGCGATCAGCTCGTCCAGCTCGGGCGCGCGCGCGATCGTGCCGGCGACCAGCGCGTTCGCGAAGGTCCGCCCCTCCTCGTCGACGGCGGCGTCCGGCACGGCGTCCGCGTGCTCGTCCTCCTCCGAGGGAGGCGCATCGCGTCCCGGCCAGTAGGTGCGCACCGCCTCGTGGGCTGAGGCACGCCCGACTTCCGACTGATAGAGCATCTGCACCGCCGCCTCGCGCGCGCGATGGCGCGCGGCGCCGTCGATGGCGCTCATTCCCGGAATCCGGACGGCCGCGGGGGACCGGACATCGCGCGGCAGAGCGCCGCCATCTCGATGGCGGCCGCCGCGGCTTCACGCCCCTTGTTGTCGGCGCCGGGGCCGGCACGCGCCGTCGCCTGCTCCACCGTATCCGTCGTCAACACGCCGAACGCCATGGGGATCCCGGTGTCGCCGGCGGCGTCGGTGATGCCGTGCGCCACGGCGGACGCGAGGTAGTCGAAGTGCGGGGTCTCGCCACGAATGATGCAGCCCAGGCAGATGATCGCGTCGAACCGCGCCGACTCCGCGGCGACGCGCGCGGCCTGCGGAATCTCGAACGCACCGGGGACCGACAGGACCTGGACGTTCGCGTCGGCCGCGCCGGCTTCCTCGAGCGCGGCGACGGCGGCGGCCCGCAAACTCCCGGTGACGGTCTCGTTGAAGCGCGACACGATCACGGCGAACCGGAACGCGGACGCGTCGGCCAGCGGCGCCGGCGGCTCTTCCGGGCCTCGCACGGTTAGTGTCCCGTCTCCGACGTTCGTGGGCGACGGAACACTACTTCCCCTTGAATTCGGCTTTGCGCTTCTCGAGGAAGGCCTTCGTGCCCTCGCGCATGTCGTCGGTGCTGACCACGAGGCCGAACAGCGTCGCCTCGAAGGTCTGCGCCTCGGCGAACGGCATGTCCAGGCCCCTGTGCACCGCCTCCAGGATGTAGCGGACCGCGACGGGCGCCTTGGACGCGAGCGTCGCGGCCAGCTTCTTCGCCTCCGCCATCAGCTCCGCGGCCGGGACGACGCGGTTCACGAGGCCGAGCCGATACGCCTCCTGCGCGGGCACCATGTCGCCGGTCAGCAGGATCTCCAGCGCGCGCCCGCGGCCGACGAGGCGCGCGAGGCGCTGCGTGCCGGCATAGCCGGGAATGATCCCGAGATTGATCTCGGGCTGCCCGAGCCTGGCGGTGTCCGCGGCGAGCCGGATCGTGCAGGCCATCGCCAGCTCGCAGCCGCCGCCGAGCGCGAACCCGTTGATCGCGGCGACCACCGGCTTCCCCATGTGCTCGATGAGATCAAGGACGTGCTGCCCCGTCCTCGCGTGGTCGCGTCCGCTCGTCGGCGTCTGCGTCGCCAGCTCGTTGATGTCGGCGCCGGCGATGAACGCCTTCTCGCCCGACCCGGTCAGCACCACCGCGCGCACCGCGTCGTCGCGTTGCAGCTCGAGGATGGCGCGGCGCAGCTCGTCGAGCGTCTGCGTGTTGAGCGCGTTCAGGACCTTCGGGCGGTTGACGGTGATGATGGCGACGGCGCCGTCGCGTTCGAGGAGGAGGTTTTCAAAACTCATGGCACTACAGCGGAAATGGGAACATCAGCCAGCCGAGCACGTATGCGGCGACGACGAAGCCGGCGAACATCATGCCACCCGTCTTCAACTGCTCGCGCGGCTCGTCGCGCAGCAGCATGGCGAACACGAGCGACACGAACAACGCGAACAGCGCCATGAGCAGGACGTGGCTGGTGGTCATCTGCGCGCCGCCTACTTCCGTCCCTGGGCGACGTCGAACGCGTCGAGCATCACCAGGAGGTTGAGGAGCCCCGCCGTCATCAGGAACGTGTTGCCGTATTCGTACGACGCGTCGGTCACCGTGCCCGCTCCCACGTCCAGCAGGCGCGCGATGAAGTACGGCGCGCCGATGCCGCGGTTGGCGATGGCGCCGAGAAACACGAGCGGGTCGGACAACTCGAGGGGGAACAGACGGCCCTGGAGCCACAGGCCGATCGCGAACATCAGCGGGAGCGCGACGAGGAAGACGAGCCCCTTTCCACGCCGGCCCTGGAGCAGATGGCCCGCGCCGGGAATCAGCCACGCCAGGACGCAGACCAGCGTGAGCCGGCCAAGCTCGGCCGCCGCGCGAGGCCGTTCCGCTGTCGTCGATTTCGTTCCCATTCGATCAC